>CACAYX010000049.1 GCA_902536775.1 uncultured Prochlorococcus sp. | reverse complement strand
AAGAATGAATTTCTCAAAACAATTAAGAAATATTTTGATAAAAATTACCTCAGTGAATATTTAAATATTATTGAAAATTGTGATCTTTCAAATTTAGAGAATATTAAAAAAATTAAGGATTACTTTATTAGTAAAAAGATTTTCTTAGATATTGTTGTGTTAAATGCAGGATTGCAATACACAGGTTCTTTTTACCCAAAAGTATCAAAACAGGGGGTAGAACTAACTTTTGCAGTTAATCATCTTGCTCATTTTTACTTGGTGAACATCTTAAAAGATTTAGTTAAAGACAAAGAAGAATCTAGAATAATTATTACATCATCAGATGTACACGATCCCAATAGCCCAGGTGGAAATATAGGAAAGAAAGCAGGGCTTAATAATTTAGTTGATTTTAGAAAAAAAGTTACTGGTCAATTTTTAAATTTTAATGCTGATGAATCTTATAAAAATAGTAAGTTATGTAATATTTTGTTTGCTAAAGAACTTGCAAAAAAATTAAAATTATCATCTAGTAAAATTTCTGTAATTTCTTGGGCTCCCGGTCTAGTAATACCAAATGATGATTCAGGTTTTTTCAGATATAGTAAACGTTTTAATCTCTTTGGATATTTGATTTTTTCTAAAGTTGCAAAAAATATTTTAGGAATTTCTGAAAGTATAGAAAATGCTGGTAAGATACTTTCTGAAATTGTTTTTGATTCAAATTTGAATAATATTGGTTACGTTCATTTAAGTAATAAATTTATATCTTTTAAAAGACATAAATTAGTTGAAAGTAAGGTTAGTGATGAGGCAAATAATTCTGAGTTGGCTTCAGAACTCTGGATTTTAAGTGAAGAGATTTGTAGATCATTTGGCTTTGTTACTTTCAATATTTAAGGTTTGCGTTGGGAATGCAAAATCTATATTATTAACCGCAAATTCCTCAATAATTCTTAAATTTATAGATTGTTGAGCTTCCATTGCAGCGAGATAATCATTTGTTGGGATGTAATAAACAAGTTCGAAATTAAGACTGAAGTCGCCGAAATCTGTGAAATGACATCTATCAAAAGACGCATCTTTTGTCTCTTCAACTATTTTTTTAATTATTGTTGGAATCAATTTCATAAGTTTTGGAGAGGTTTCATAAACAACTCCCAATTTATGTACTAACCTCCTTTTTTCCATTTGTGCGTAATTTGAAATTATTCCATTTGTTAGGGCGCTATTGCTCATTACTATTACTTCTCCATTAATACTTCTTATCCTTGAGGATCTTACTCCCACTCTCTCAACCATTCCGAGGACACCATCAGATTTTATAAACTCACCTTTTTGAAAAGGTTTATCAAGCAAAATTGTTATATATTCAAAAAACTCCTGAACTGGATCTTTCAATGCTAATCCTGCTCCAATACCCCCTGCACTTAGTAAAGCCCAGATAGCAGTCATTTGAACACCTATATTTTGTAAGAAAAATATTGAGCCAATAGTCCATGTAAATGCTTTTATTAAGGGAGTCAGTGAAGATACCATTGAACTAAGTGAGGAATCATTAATTTTCGATGTAGATTCTGTTAAAGATCTTATTAAAACTTTGTTGAGAGCTTTTATGATGATTATTAATATAAATAATTTCAGAATATTTAATAATACAGAGATAAAAGTTATTTCATCAGCAAAAAAATAGTCAATAGAAAAATAAAATGAGAGGAGGAAACCTATAGGTTTTATAATTCCAGAGATCACCTCAAAAATAAAATCATCGAAATTTGTTTTTGTTTTTTTGGAGATCTTTTTAAAAAATATTTTTGAAAGTTTAGAAATTATTATCGACAATAAAGTTCCAATAAAAAAAATTGATATTGCTAGAAGGAAGTTTTCAGTAACTAATTTCATATTCAAATAAACCCTGAAATTTATCTCTAATAAAATTTTAAATTATCTCTAAACAACAAACCAGTCTTAATTTGTCTTTAACTCATTATTATATTTCTAATTTCTTTAAATTCTTTTCTATCCGCAGTTTTGCATAATTCAAAAATTATTGATTCAGTTGTTGTTAAGATCGACCCACTCTGAGTCATCCTCTGTAATGCTATTTCATGATCTACCCTATTTCTACTTCCCATGGCA
>CACAYX010000048.1 GCA_902536775.1 uncultured Prochlorococcus sp. | reverse complement strand
AAAAGTTGGAGGGTTTGATCCGCATTTTTCAAATAATTTAGAAATAAATTGATTTTTTGTAGCTTCATCGTCAGCATTTAAATCATTGAAAATTTCATAAAAAAAAGCTTTAGATCCAAAATTAGTTAACAATGAATTCTTCAACATTAACGAGTTACTCAATTCTGAATTTGGATGAACACATCTTTCATCTCCTAAAAAGACATCAACCATATCCCATCTAAGATCGCTATTTGATAAGAGCTGATACACAGACTTAGGCGTTGAACCTCCACTTACACAAAATTTGAATCTGTCTTTATTTTTTAAAATATGAATAATATGACTTTCAATAAACTTAAAAACCGCTGTTGATAGCTCTAACTTGTCTTTGTAAATTTTAATTGTATATCCATTTTTAAACTTTTCAATCATTTCATCCATTCAGTATGAAAACTACCTTCCTTATCTATTCTTTCATATGTGTGAGAGCCAAAACAGTCTCTCATTGCCTGAACAAGGTTCTGAGGAAGTCTATTGGTTCTATAACTATTCAAATAATCTAAGGTACTGGATAAACATGGGACTGGTATACCAACTTTTGTGGATAAAGAAACAACTTTAGCTAAGTTATCTAATCTTGTTGCGATTTCATTATTGAACCAATCATCAAAAATTAAATTTTTTAAATTAGGATCTTTGTTATAAGCATCTTGAATTTTACTTAATAATTTTGATCTAATTATGCAACCACCTTTCCATATTTGAGCAATTGACGGCATATGCAAACCATAGTTATATACTGCAGATGCTTCTCTTAAAATGTCCATACCCTGGGCATAGCTAGCAATTGTGGCAAGGACTACAGCATCAAATAAAGGTTTCATTCCATCTGATATATTTCCTAAATCAAAATCCTCTATCTCTTTAGATGGAATAGTTTTTTCAATTTCACTACGTTGCTCTTTTAAAGAACTCATTACTCTTGCATTTAAAGATGCATAAATAGTTGGGACTGATACCCCCAGTTCTAGAGCACTTACAACAGTCCATAACCCTGTACCTTTCTGGCCAGCTTTATCTAATATTTTTTCAACGACATCATCTCCAGTTATCTCATCTTTTGTATTTAGACAAATCTCTGTTATCTCAACAAGATAAGAAGCTAATTCATCAGTATTATTCCAAATACCAAATACCTCTGACATTTGCTGACCATTCATACCTTTGACTCTCTTCATAAGGTCATAAGCTTCTGCAAGTATTTGTTCAATTCCATATTCAATTCCGTTATGAACAGTTTTCACAAAATGACCTGAGCCTCCTGGTCCAACATATGCAACACATGGTCCGTCTTCAACTTTGGCAGCCATTTTTGTTAATAAGCTTTCTATTGCATCATATGAAGCCTTAGTACCACCGGGCATCATACTTGGACCCTCTAAAGCTCCTTTGGCCCCTCCAGAGACTCCCATCCCAATGTATCCAAAGCTTTTACTTTCAAGAGTATTCACCCTTCTTTCTGTATCTTTAAATTGAGAGTTGCCGCCATCTATTAATAAATCTCCTTCCTCGAGATATCCAGAAATATTATCAATGACAGCATCTGTTGCGGGCCCAGCTTTTACCATCATTAGAATTCTTCTAGGTCTCTCTAGCTTATTAACAAATTCTTGAAGAGTTTCAGCTCCTTCTATATTCTTCCCAAGACCACGACCTTGTAAAAATTCTTCTGTTTTTGAGTAAGTCCTATTAAAAACTACACTAGAAAATCCATTTCTCTCTGCGTTAAGAACTAAATTTTCGCCCATAACACCAAGACCTATTAAACCAAAATGTGCCTTGGACATAAAAAATTAAAAAACTCAATAAACACAGTGTGCCTGCAACTCAACAAAATTGCTCAAAAAAAATACTTATGTCAGCGAAAAATGATGGAAAAGATTTAAATAACAGTTCCGTTTGCAATAGTTGCATTTTTAACAACTACAACAATTCCATTTCTGATATAGAATCCTAATTCTGGCTTATCTGCTTCTTCTACTCGATCTTTATTAATGATCACAACATTATCGCCAATTCTTGTATTCTTATCAAGAATTGCTCTTTTTACAGTAGTCCCTTCACCTACTCCAAGAGGGGTTCCGCCCCC
>CACAYX010000047.1 GCA_902536775.1 uncultured Prochlorococcus sp. | reverse complement strand
TCCAAATACTGAATCAGGAGCAATAGCTTTAAATGGAATAACTCTTGATAAGAACTTGGCTGGTAAAAATCCAAATCCCACTGCTAGAGGAGCTTATCCAATAGCAACCTTAACTTGGATACTTGCTTATGAAACAGGTAATGGAAGGAATACTAAGGCAATTCAAGATACATTCTATAAATTGCTCAGCGATGAATACCAAGATAAAGCTCCTGCCTTGGGTTTCGTTCCCTTGAAAGGTGAAATTTTAAAAAAATCAATTGAAGCTGTTGGAAGAATAGGAAGGTAATTTAGAACTAGTAAGCCAAGCAATAAAAATCAAAATAGATGAAGTATATAAACAATACTGCATACCAATAGTGGCATTTTTACCGAGCATAAATAATAAGCCCGATAGTAGGGTTCCAAATAATCTTCCCGCTGCATTAGCCATATAGTAATAACCAACATTTAAACTTACTTTCTCATTATCTGAATAAGCCAAAATCAAGTAGGAATGAGTAGATGAATTCATTGCAAAAATAAAGCCGAATATTATTAATCCAATAACAATTACAGGACCTAATGATTTATCACCGTTTAATGCTCCTGCAATAAATAGAGGAATAACCGTCAAGATAAGTCCCCAAAATTGAACGGTAGTTTTTGTTGGGCTATTATTTTTCCCCCATACTTTTCTAAGTAATGGAGCTAATACTTGAAAGAAACCATAGATTATTATCCATCCACCCAAGAACAGCCCTATTTTTAAATAATCCCATCCAAAAGAAATGTCTAAAAATACTGGAAGAGCTACTACAAACCAGACATCTCTTGCTCCAAATAAGAAAAACCTTGCACTTGAAAGAATATTAATACCTTTAGACTTTGAATAAAGGTCTTTAAAAATTGGCTTTCTTTTCATTTTCCCTGAATCTTTAGGAAGACATAAAGTTAAAAAGAATGCGAAGCATAGACCTAAACCCATTATTCCAACTGCATTATTAAAGCCCAATAGCTTGTATAAGAGACCCCCTAGGAAGAAACCAACACCCTTAAGTGCATTTTTAGATCCTGTTAAAATTGAAACCCACTTAAATAATTGTTTTTGACTATTTTGATTATTCTCTTCTGAATCTGGAACTATTGATTTAACTGCACTTTTTGCACTCATTTTATTTAAATCTTTTGCTACCCCACTAAGTGCTTGGGCTAACATAACGTATGAGACGCTAAAGATTATTGACCAATTCTCTTTGACTGGAATCAGCATGAAAAGAGCAAGAATTTGCAGAATCGTTCCTATCCATAAAGTAAGTCTCAACCCATATCTTGCCCCTATCCATCCTCCAAATAGATTTGTAATTATTCCAAAAAATTCATAGAAAAGAAAAAGTAAAGCTATTTGCAGAGTTGAATAACCAAGTTCATGAAAATGACCAACAACTAGTATTCTCAATGCACCGTCAGTAAGAGTAAATGCCCAATAGTTTGCGGTAACGACACTATATTGTTGAAGGCTAGATAACTTCATAAAAACTAAAATTTATTTTCTTTCTCAATTACATAAGAAGTAAGATCTGCAAGCCTGCAACTATAACCCCACTCATTGTCATACCAGGCATAAATCTTTAATAAATTAGAATTTACAACCATCGTTGAAAGTCCATCAATTATTGAACTTCTACAGTCATTTAAGTAATCAGCGGATACTAAGGGTCTCTCCTCGTATCCAAGAATACCTTTTAAGTATGTTTCAGATGCTTTTTTAAATTCATTATTTACTTGCTCTTCAGTTACTTCCTTATTTAATTCAAAAACTATATCGGTTAATGAAGCGTTTAGAAGTGGAACCCTTACTGCATGACCATTTAGTTTTCCTTCTAATTCAGGGAAAATTTCAGCAATCGCATTAGCTGATCCAGTTGTAGTAGGTATTAAGCTTTGCATGCATCCTCTTGCTCTTCTTAAGTCACTTTTGTAAAAATCTACTGGAGATTGTGTATTTGTAACGTCATGAATAGTTGTTATAACCCCATGTTTAATTGAGAAATTTTCATTAACAACTTTTACGATTGGAGCCAAGCAATTTGTAGTACAGGATGCTGCTGTAATTAATTTATGTTTTTCAGGTTTATAAAGGGCTTGATTAATTCCATAAACAATATTAAGTGCTTGTTCCCCTCCCACAATTCCTTTCACAGGACAAGCAACTATTACTTTTTTTATTCCAAGAGAATCAAAGTATGGATTTAATTCTTTAGGAGCTTTGTTTTTACCTGT
>CACAYX010000046.1 GCA_902536775.1 uncultured Prochlorococcus sp. | reverse complement strand
TGTTGCCTCACCATCATCTTTGTACGCCACACTTGATGTTGTTGATGTAGTGATGGATTCTGAAAATCCCTGGTCATCTGTGTAAGAAATGATTGCCCTTATATATTTACCTTCACTTGATTCATTTTTATTTATTTCATAAACTTTCACTATTCCATTATTCTGAGAGTAAGTTGTATTCTGAGAGTAAGTTGCTTCATCAAATTCAGGTTCTCCAACAACTAAAAAAGATCCGTTTCCAGATAAATCAATTGATTGTAGAACATTTTGTGTAACCCTTGAATCTACTCTTCCTATTGATTCTGAAAAAACTGTATCGTTAAATTTAATCCAATTTTGACCATCAAATTTGAATAAAAGTACTTCACTTTTTTCTGTATTATCAATGCTTCTATGAGTTACAGCAAGTACCGATCCATCATCGGAAATACTTACCTCACTTCCTAAAAACCTAATACTTGGTTTAGAAGAACTATAAGAAATATCTTCACCTAATTGTTCCCAACTACCATTTGATTCTTTATAAACACGAATTTCTCCATTGCAGGAACCTCCTGCACAAGGAGCTCCTACAACTAATATCGAACCGTCATTTGAGAGTGCTACTGATTTACCTGCATTATCTCCACTTGCACTTGCTTCTGAATTATCTCCCTCCTGAAAGATATCTCCGCCAATCTTGGTCCATTGACCTGAAATATTTTCATATACTCTTGTTACACCATAATCATTTCTATTGTTTAGATCGGGAGATCCTACCGCTATTCGTTTACCATCACCACTAATACTTATCGAGGATCCAGATTTTTCGTAACTTCTTTCTCCATAGATTTTTTCATCAATAATAGACCAATCAGAAGTCCCTTCATTGAATTCATAAACTTCGAAAGAACCAGAGTTGTATAAAAAAGGAGTAGAACTATGAGATTCTGGAATTCCAATGGCAATTAACTTGCCATCATCCGATAGTTGTAATGAATTTCCAAAATAATCACCGCCGTAATAATATCCATTTATATCTGAGCCAATTTGTACCCATTGGTCATTTTGATTTTGATAAATCCTAACGTAGCGCTGATTATAGTCAGAACCTCTATTGATATAAGGGCCTCCAATAGCAATAATGGAACCATCTGATGAAAGACTTAAGGATGCAATGTTACCAGCAGGGTCTCTCTCAAGATGATTTCCAATTTGAATCCATCTATCAGTAGTCCATCTGAAAGTTCTTACATAGTCATTACTTGTTAATGCAAGAATATTCCCATCACTAGAAATACTTACATCTGAACCTAAGCTATTTCCGGCATCACCAACAATATTGCCACCTAGTTGATTTCCAATTGATAAAGAAGAACTATATATCTTAAAAGTAGAATTACTTCCAACATCACTCCAACTAACTCCATCTGTTGAAGATTGCCAAACTATAGATAAATCATCCGTTCTCCCATCTGGATCTGAATTAGTTTCAATAAGACTTAAAGTCTCACCTACTTCGAGACTACCGCTTATGACAAAATTTGATGAGCCAATATTCGCTGACATTATTACCTTTAAGAAATTTTATTCATAAGGTATAGATATATTAACTTAAACAAAAAACTAGCAAAAGTAATTTCTTGATTCTTTTTAGCAAATAAGGCAGCAAAGTTATGCAAGGTATAGCAGATAATCGCTATTTAATCGCTAAGTCTCATTTTTCTTAAAACTTCACAATAAAAAAGAGCCTTTGGGAATAGGCTCTATGACTTGGATTTGATTGAGTCGGGGCGACAGGATTAGAGATTTTAAAAAAGGAGAAGATAGAGTCGATATTGCCTCATTTGATATCAATGAACTTGGAGCTTTTGATAGCGGCAAAAATCTAAAAGTTTATCTAGATAAAGAGAAAAATGATTTGCTGGCAATAATTTATAACCATAACTTAGACGGTGGATCACTATCTGATTTCATTTTTTGATTTGGATAGAGACTTTAGATAAGGTTACTGAGTCAAAATGGCAGTGATAACGGGCGAGCTAACCGCCAAAGCTATCCAAAGTTATACAAATCCTCGCCCATTCCTCGCCCGCAGAGATTTTAAGACAAATGAGAAATAAAAAAGCGAGTCGGGAAACTCGCTGATATAACTTGGATTTAGTAGAGTCGGGGCGACAGGATTCGAACCTGCGACCTAGTGCTCCCAAAGCACCCATACGACAAATTGAGACAGTAGGTTAAATAATCAAGTCAGGCTATAGCTTGTTAGTTGCTATATCTACAAAATTACGAGTCTTAAAAATAGGCCAAAGTTTTACAAAATTATCCTTAGATATACAATTAATCGCTAAATAATCGCTAACCAAAGACCTAGTGCTTTAGGAGCTGTAAAATATCATTGATTGACAGTCGATCCAATATAGAGGGATAAAACCCTCTTTTTTATGCAAGTAATAAGCGTTTATAAAGAGCGAACAGGTTGTATATATCAATAATTATTGATTATATCAAAATATTTTGATGTATTTCTTAATCTTTGTATTTCGCTTTTTGTTTG
>CACAYX010000045.1 GCA_902536775.1 uncultured Prochlorococcus sp. | reverse complement strand
TTCACAATTTTTCTTTCAGAAAAAAGCCAATACGAAGGTGGTGAACTATTAATAGAAAATCTAACTTCAGAAAAGAAATTTAGACTTGACCGAGGGGGAATAATTATTTATCCAAGCACATATTTACATTCAGTTAAAGAAGTTCTTAATGGAGAAAGAATAGTATGTGTGGGATGGATCGAAAGCTATATAAAAAGTATTGAAGAGAGAGAGTATTTATTTGACTTAGATGCAGGCGCAAGGAGTCTACTTGCAAAGCATGGCAGATCAGACGAGCTTGATCTTATTTTTAAATCCTATTCAAATCTCTTAAGAGTTATGGGTGATTAAAAAAGAATCATTTTATACATCAAAAAGAATATAGGTCTAAAAATGATTAATATATAAAAAATATAGTTATCAAATGCCCCAAAAAAGTTCGATTTCAATTTTTATTGCAGCTACAAGTGCATTAGCTATTTCAACAGCAAATACCAATTCGGTTAAATCAGAAGAAAATGACTTAGGTGGATTAAAAGAATGGAATACCGATATGGCTTTAGATGCTGATTTTAAATTAGATAAAGATGCCCAAAGAATAGCTGATGAAGCTGCCAAATCAAGTACTTGTATTCCTATTGGAGAAGGTGAAAACTGCTGGTAAATACTAAATAAAAAAAGTAAATACATAAAAAAAACGCCCTTTGATAGGGCGTTTTATATTGATCTAAAGCAAATTAGAATTTAAATGTTGTTTCTAGAACTGTACCAAAAACATCTCCACCAGAAACTCCATTTCTGTCAGATCCACCAAAAATAGAAGGAGTAACAGTTATAGAATCATTAGGCTTGAATGCATAATAAAGTTCATATGCAAATGGCGTTACATCTGAGTCTGCATTTGATGTTGGCTGACCGAAAGCAGCGCCTATTTTATCATCAGCATTAAATATGTCTTGCCAATTCAATCCGACAAACCATGCATCCGCTTTTGAACTATCATAATCGGTAGTATCATAACCAACCGAAATTGAAGGAATAGCTGTACCAGTGGCATCTGGTCTCCACCATCCTCTTAAACCGATAGCTGTGTACTGATCATTATCATCTGCGTTAACATTGATATCACCAGCTTTGTAATAGCTATCACTCCAGCCATTAGATTTAACATTCGCGATTGCTGAAACAGAGTAGCTAGGCTTTGTATAACCAATTTGGGTTGCCCAACTAGTTTTTGATTCGTCAGTTAATAGACCTGTTATACCATTTGTCGTAGTTGATTTGGTGCCTACATTTGAGCTAACAGCAAAACCATTATCAGCTTTGTAAGCCCAACCAGCACCAGTATCTGTACTTGCACCGTATGCATTTCCATTACCACCTAAGGTAAATTGCTTAGTTACTGGCTTATATATAGATGGGCTAGTTCCGTGCATGTAATAGTTTTCAATTTTTGGACCGACCCAAATTGTGTTGTTTTCACCAATAGGGAATTGATACCAAATTTTGTCAATCTTCAGCGCATCAGAATTGCCTTTTGCGGAACTAAGATAAGTTCCGTAGTCCTTGCTTGTTGTCCAATCACCGCCATTACCAGATTTTATTCTTACGTAAAGGTTATCGTCACCAGTGAAGCTTGAATTAAGGTTCATTGTATAGCTGTAATAAGCCTGAACGGTTTCTGAATTACCAGAATCGTCGCCGTATTCAACTGAACCTAAAGTGAAAATTGCTTTACCATCCATTGTGGTGGTTTCAGAGAAACCACCAGCCTCTAATACGTTTTGCTTAGCTTCTAGGCCATCAACACGACCCTTTAGGTTCGCAATATCTTCACTAAGATCGTTAATGAATGTTTTGCTGTCAAGTCTTGAAGAGTTTGTCTGGCTACGGGTGTAACTGTTGATTTCTTCTAAGTTGACTATGTCGGAAGCTTGCGAAGCAACTGGAGCAATTAAGCTTAAAGTTGCGCCTGCCACCAACATTTGTTGGAAGAGTTTCATTTTACCTCACACTAAAATAACCCAAAAAATTTGGGTATCTATACTGTATCGAGCGTAACAAAAAAGGAAAGAAATATAAGTTTCATATCGATGTAACTTTTGATACTACTAGATTTTTCTTGTCAGATAAGTTAAATTTACTAATTTTTTATCAATGGAAAATTAAGGGTTTCTCTTTCATCTACCCATGATGAAGCAACTTCTCTTGCTAATTTTCTAATTTTTTCTATGTATTGCGCTCGATCTGTGACTGATATTACTCCTCTAGCATCAAGAAGATTAAATGTATGACTACATTTCAGAACAAAATCAAGTGCAGGGTAAGTTAATTTCTTTTGTGTTAAAGAAATTGCCTCATCTTGGTAAATTTCAAATAATTTTCTGAGATTGTCAGCACTAGATTCAGTAAAATTATAAGAGCATTGACTTTTTTCAAATTGAAGCCAAATATCACTATATTTCAAATCTTTGTTCCAATTTAAGTCCCAGATACTTTCCTTATCCTGCAAAAACATCGCAATTCTCTCTAGACCATAAGTAATTTCAATCGGAATTGGTTTACAATCTATACCTCCGCATTGTTGGAAATAAGTAAATTGGGTAACTTCCATTCCGTCCAACCAAACTTCCCAACCCAC
>CACAYX010000044.1 GCA_902536775.1 uncultured Prochlorococcus sp. | reverse complement strand
GTTGTTATTTTTGATAGAATTCGTGAGAATTTAAAATCAAAGGAAGAAGGCTATAACGAAACTATTCAATTATCAGTAAACGAATCATTTAGGAGAACAACTTTTACCAGTATTACAACCCTTATCCCTTTATTAAGCATAATTTTGTTTGGATCTTACTCGCTATTTTGGTTTTCTTTGGCCTTATCATTAGGAATTATTGTTGGAAGTTATTCAAGTATTTTATTGGCTCCATCTTTGTTGCTTAAAGACTGAGCTTAAGCTTCTAATTTTATGAAATTGAATTACTATTTGATAATTTTATTTTCTTTAGTTTTAATAGATCTTTCTACTGAGCTAAGAATATTATTTGATCATTTTACTTTTAGTTCTCTATATTTTGCTATAGGTAAACATCCCTTAGCTATCTTTATACTTTTTTCATACCCATATTTATATAAAAAATTAATTAAGTAGTTTTTAAATATCTTTAAATGATTCTTTGATTAAAACTTGTATTACTACAGCTAATGGAAGAGATAGTATTAAGCCTAATGGACCAAAAATGAAGGTAAATCCAAATTGTGATATTAATGTCAAACCAGGAAGTAGGTTTGCTTTTTTCTTCATTATTGATGGCATTATGATATAGCTTTCAATATTTTGAATGATTACATATGATCCTAAAACTGCCAGTGGTTTCCAAAAATTATCTAGTAGTGCAATTGAGATTGGAAATATACCACTAATAACTGGACCTATATTCGGAATTATATTAAGAACCATTGCTATTAAAGCATTTGAGATAATGTATTTGACATCTAATATAGATAAAACTATTAATGATAATAAACCTACTGATAATGAGCTTATGACCATAGAAAAGGTCCAATTTGCTAATGCAATATTGCATTTTTCCAGAATATTTCTAAATTTGTTACGGTAATTTTTTGGTATTAATAGAAGTACATTTTCTTTATATTGTTTTGGTTCAATAGAAATCATCAAACTCACTGCTAATACGAATATTAATCTCAAAAGACCTGAACCTAGATTCCCCGCAATATTAATTAAATTCTTAAAACTTTCTTGAATAGCTTTTGCAATAGTTGAGACATCTGGAATGGTAACTACATTATTTATTAAATTGAATATGTCTATAACATTTTCTGATTGTTCGCCATAAAATAAGCTATTAAATTTGTTCAGATTTGTATTGATCAATATATTTATTTTTGATAAACCATTTGGAATGTCAACTAGTATTTCATTGAATTCTTTTATAAACGGAGGTAATACAAGAATAAAAATAGTAAATATTATTACTGATATGACGGCTAAGACAAGAAACAAAGAAATCAATCGAGGAATTTTCAAACCTTTTTGGATTTGATTAGATAAATTACATACAATATTTGAAATTACTAAAGAACAAATTATTAGTAGGAGAAAATCCCTTAAAGTCCATACTATTAATAAAGTGATTAATATTACTACTAATTTGAAATATGATGAACTATTCAATTTTCATAATATTCTACTTCTTTTCAGAATATCCTAATCCATTTGATTTGGCATAACTATTTGCAAATCTCATGAATCTGTCAAAGTCTGGTGTATTCTTCCAAATATAAACCGCTTCTAAAAATATTGGATCTCCATCAACAAACTTTACTTTAACTTCTCTAGTTAATATTTCGCCTTCGGAATCTATCATACGCATACCAGTGATTTCACCGTCTGTAATTGAAGATAATGCCTGAGGTTTTTCAAATAAAAATAATGCTTGACCGGTTGTACCATCTTTACTCCTAGTCAATCTTATTTCAGGCACTACTGGTTCATCAGTTCCCTCATAAAATTGTATTTTTGCAGTTTTATTTGTTGTCATAATATTCGGTTCATAATTTTTTATCTTAGGAAATATTTTTTACATTCGTTTGAAGTAATTTATAAAACATTATTTATTAACTCTAGGATACTTTCATCATATTTTTTATCAGTTAGATCTATTATCTTTATATTAGTTTTGCCAACCTTTTCATATTCATAACACTTATCGTAATAATCTAAAACTGATCTGCAAACTAAGTCCCATTTCTCATTATGAATTGATTCAAGAGCTATTTTTGTTCTTTGCGGTCCTAGTCTTTTTTTTATCCTTAGTACTGATTCTTGGAGTTCCTCTTTTTTAAATACACTATAAGTATATATTAACTCATCTAACCTGTTAGATTCGCTCCTTATAACTTCAATCCTCCTAGAGTTTTTCATCTGATTGAAGAATTCATGAGGAATTTTACATTTACCTATATTTGCACTTTCAGCTTCTACAAAAATATAATTAGAAAATTTAAAAGAATTTATTTTTTCAGCAATTATATTTTCAAATTGTTCATTTGAAGGTTGTTTTTTCATTCCTAAACCTCCAAATGTACTACCTCTATGACAAGCAAATCCTTCAAGATCAATAGTTTGATATTTATATTTATCAAGTAATGATAATAATCTTGTCTTCCCTGTTCCTGTTTTCCCGCCAATAACTACTAAATTCAACTTATTTGAAAAACTATCTAATACCCATCTTCTATATATTTTATATCCGCCATTAAGGGTAACTATATTTAATTTAAATTTATCTAATAACCATCCAATACTTTGTGAACGCATTCCTCCTCTAGAGCAATATATCCTGATAAATAATTCATTTTTTTTATTAGGAATAGTTGTATGAGATTCAATACTCTTGAATAAATTATCAAGAAGGAATTCCATTTTTTTTTCAAAAAATTTTAATCCCTCTATGACTGCTTTTTTTCTACCTTCTTTTTTGTAAATTTTACCAATTA
>CACAYX010000043.1 GCA_902536775.1 uncultured Prochlorococcus sp. | reverse complement strand
GGTATAGACCTGTATATAAAGGCCTTTACACATATATCTAGATTAACTGTGTCTACGACAGTACTACAAGGCGGTTTTGAGACAAGCCTTTTGGTATGACTACGTTTTGGAGTCTCATCTATATATAATGGAAGATATTTTGCTTGTGTTTTTTGTCCCATCTCAGTCCAAGACCCTCTGAGAAGCTTAAACTCATCTATAACCACGTCAAATTTTTCTCATTATCTCCTTCTCTTGGTCTAATAATCATCTCATAAAGTAATTTATATCCAGCCATTGCCGCACCGGTATTGTTCTAGTTTTCGGCCTTCATAATGTTCCTTTGAACTCCTAGTGCTTTTGATAGTAAAAAATTATAATTTATTTATATTTTTAAATAAAAAAATGAAAAAAATAATCTATTTAGTTTTTGAATTATAGTTACTTTACAAAAAATTGAATCTTAAAAATGAAAACTATAAATACACCTTGGGGAGCAATTAATCCCTCAGTATATGTTTTTCCAGTACAATATTTATTAATTCTTTATGGCGTTATATATTTTTTGCCATTTGATATATTTGAATATTTTTTTAAAGGGGAAGACAGCTTAATTGAATGGTTTCAATTTTTAGGATATTTTTTCTCTTTTTTACTTTGCACAGTAATCCTTTTTTTAAAAAAAAGGGATCGTTCTATAAAACAATCTATTTGTTGGATATTACTTACTTTATTTTGTTTTTATGCTGCTGGTGAAGAAATTAGTTGGGCTGAGAGAATCACTTCTATTGGACTAGATACAATAAGGGAAATCAATGTCCAAGGGGAAACAAACATACATAATCTCAAAGGCTTAAATAACTATCTGCATTTTTCATTCATATTTACTGGAATTTTATTCGGGTGGATCGGATGGAAAATATGGCCTGAAATAGAGGCTTTGCCTAGTAAAAAGTTTTCACTTTTCTTTTTAATAGTTGCAGCATTCTATTCTTATTTTGATTTGTCCTGGATAACTCTTGGCGAAAGGATAAGAAATGATCAGGAGGCTATTGAATTTTTAATGTCAAGTGGCATTTTTTTACATTGTTTTTGTTTTGTAAAAAAAATTATAAGGTGATCATTTTGACTTTTTCTAAAAATTGTAGAAGTGAAGCTTTAGTATTCAAAATTAGGGCTTAAAATAAATTCAATTTAAGTATATTTTTACCTTAATAAAAGATTTTGATGAATTATTTTTTTTGTTTATTATAGAATTTATATCTAGCTATTTTAAAATATATAAATCAAAAATCATATTCAAAACTTTACCTAGTTCTTGAAGATGATTTCAGGGTTTTAAGGTATTTTATCCATTATTTTTTACTCTAATATATGGTCGCTGATATTTTGGGTCACTTTCATGATTGTGATCAGCAAAGTGAGGAGGTAGTTTGTGCGCAGAGGAGTATGGAATATTTAGTGAAAAAATAAATATGAAAATTTTAAAAATAAAAATCAATTTCATTTATCTAAAATAAATCATTAATTAATGACGTTACATTTATAGTAGATTATTACCTTAAATTTAAATTAAATCTTTAATTTGATTTGCAATAATTGTTTTTATTGTAATAACAAATACTTTTACCATTGACAAAATAGATAAATAAATTAGATGATAATAGGTATTTAATATTGTTGAACAGTGAAGCTGAAAAAGATTCTAACCTTTGTAATAGCTGGATCAACTTTTTTTACGGTTGTTACGAATACAAAACAGGTTTTTTCTGAGACTGGTCCAGACTACGCTGGTGGATGTGACGGGGCACCTCCAGCAGATGATTATTTCGAGGTTACAGGTCCTGATAGTTGGAAAATTATATCAACTGTAATGTTGCCTATTAAATCAGAAAATGAACGCAAAGTTGCCTTTGCTTTTAGAATATTAGAGCTTGAGGCTAAGAAAAAACTAGTTGAATTTTTGGAGACTAAAGTAAGCTCATTTGATAATTTATCTCGAAATCAAAAAGCAGATATGATTACTTTGGACGAAGATACAGATTTAACTTTAGACGAAGCTATTAATATTGTAAATGGAATTAGTTCATCAGCAGATGAACTTCTTATTGGATCTCAAGAAGTAGGAAGATGTTGGGAGCCTGGGCAGAAGGTAATGCTATCAAGAGGTATAAATTCTGAAGTTCGAGCAATGATAGCCAAACCAAAACCTATTAAAGTTTTAGATGAGGACGTAACCGATAAGGAAAATACTACAACGAATACAAATAATGACAAATTTAGAGGTTACGATGGCTATGGCAATATTGATAACTTTTAATAAATAAAAATAGTAATTATTAATCTAATAGGTTGAATACCCGGCTTCTTTTTCAGGTTATGATTCTGTATCTATATTTTCTTCTGTGGGAAGTTCTTTAATGAAATCTGAAATTACCTGTAGACCTCTAATTGTATAAGACCTAAATGTAGAATTTGAATAAAGAAGAAAAAGTATCAAAGCTCCTATTATTATGTTTCTCATGTTCTCAAATTTGAATATAGTTAATATAGTATATTTTGATCTATGCGCAGTTTATTGAACAAAATAAGAACTTAATTACAAATAAACCTGAAAAATGAATTTTTATAAATTGATTTATATATTGGTTTTGTTTATTTCTGTTAACCAAGAATTTGTTGCGTCAACTTACTATAAAAAAAGTTCTCATACCCTTGTAAATAGAAAGAATTTTTCATTTAAAAAGACTTTATTTGTTAAAAATGACAAACAAATAAAGACTATTATCGTTACTGGCAAAGGTAAATCGGAAGAAAAAGCAGCAATGAATGCAGCTCAAAATGCATTGTTGATGGCATCACCAAGATACATAAAAAAAAGGAGTGTAAGTCTTTATAAAGAGACCATGGATAATGATAATCTTATGGAAAATGAAAGTGTTGATAGTTTTAGATACAGCAGTTACGGATTTAATCAAGGCTCAATTTTATCATTCAAATTATTAAAAAGTTATTTAAAAGATAATGTTCACAATGTAGTTGCGGTAGCAAAAGTAAGTTTTGGATTAAATGATCAGGAATTTCATCCTTTATTTCAACCACCCGAAGCTAATAGAGAAGAAGTTGTTAATCAAAAAATTTTCAAAATAGGTAC
>CACAYX010000042.1 GCA_902536775.1 uncultured Prochlorococcus sp. | reverse complement strand
TAAAAGCTTTATTAAGACTTGTTTTTACTAAATTTTTATTATCCTCATTGGGGGTTTTTTTATATTTTTCGCAATTTTCTAAGGTTTTTTTGGTTAAAGTCCTAACAGTTGATTTATATGTCTTATTTATCAAACGATTTCTTTCGGCAATTTGTATTCTCTTTTTTGCTGATTTGTTGTTGGCCACAGAAAGTGCTTAAATAGAAGATTTCATCATAACAAATAAATCGTCTACTAATCAATCATATATAATTTAGAAGTTATTAAATTAGGTTTTAGAGCCTTCTATTTAGAAAAAATTAAGGAAATGAAGATCATAAATAATAAAAAAGAAGCTATTGAAGAATTAAAGAGGATTTCTACTCGAACTAATTCAGATAACAATAATAAGATAAATTCAATAGTTGAAGAAATTCTTGAAGAGGTAAAAATTTCTGGAGATATAGCGGTAGAAAAATATACAAAAAAATTTGATGGTTTCGATCCTGACCCTATGCAGGTGAATGCGGATCAAATAAAACATGCATGGGATGAAATCGATAACAATTTGAAGCAATCACTTGTGGTAGCTCATAAAAGAATTAAAAAATTCCATGAAAAAGAAATTCCTCAATCTTTCACTATAAAAGGTGAATATGGTGATACCGTCCAAAGAAGATGGAGACCAGTTAAAAATGCAGGTATTTATATTCCTGGAGGTAGAGCTGCTTATCCAAGTACAGTATTGATGAATGCTATACCTGCAAAAGTAGCAGGTGTAGAAGAAATTATAATGGTATCTCCTGGGAATAAAGAAGGAAAAATAAACAAAACTGTTTTAGCTGCAGCTTACTTATCAGGGATCAATAAAGTATTTAGAATTGGAGGAGCTCAAGCAATTGGTGCTTTAGCATTTGGCACAAGTCAAATCAATAAAGTTGATGTTATTTCAGGTCCAGGGAATATATATGTTACAACTGCGAAAAAACTCATTTATGGCTCTACAGGGATTGATTCTTTAGCTGGTCCAAGTGAAATATTAATCATTGCAGATGAAACAGCTCAGAGCACTCACATAGCATCTGATCTACTAGCGCAAGCAGAACATGATCCTTTAGCTTCATCAATACTTTTAACTACATCAAAAAACCAGGCGAAAGAAGTTTTGGAAGAACTTTATAGAAAAATAGATGATCATCCAAGAAAAGAAATTTGCATGCAATCAATAAAAAATTGGGGTTTAATTGTGATTTGCGAGAATTACGAATCATGTGTTGAACTAAGCAATAACTTTGCCCCTGAACACCTAGAAATCCTTACAATAGATTCAAAAAAAATTCTTGCAAGTATAGAGAATGCAGGAGCGATATTTTTAGGAAAATGGACGCCAGAAGCTGTTGGAGATTATCTTGCCGGGCCAAATCATACTTTACCCACATCAGGAAATTCTAGATTTAGCGGTTCTTTAGGGGTTGAAACTTTTATGAAAAATACTTCAATAATTGAATTTAATGAAGAAAGTTTAAAAGTTAATAGCCTTGATATTATTAATCTTGCTAAAAGTGAAGGATTACATAGCCACGCTAACTCTGTAGAAATAAGATTTGAAGATTAGCTAGATCTTGCGGGTGAGTAAACCATCGGAATGTTATCTTCAATCTTACCAACTAATACTTTGTCTGTAAGATCAACGAATAATCCATTTTCTAATACTCCTGGAATATTATTAATCTTCATTTCAATGTCTTTTGGATTCTCAATGCCATCATTAAATAATACATCTAGGATTAGGTTGCCTTGGTCAGTAACAACTGGGCCAGCTTTTTTAATAGCCATTCTTAAAGAAGAACTTCCATTCATTTCTGAAATGACTTCCTGAACTTGCTTCCAAGCATTTGGAAGAACTTCTACAGGTAAAGGGAAAGATTGATTGAGATTTTGTACGAGTTTAGTTTCATCAACAACAATCAACAACTGATTAGCTTTAGATGCCACTAACTTTTCTCTAACATGGCATGCACCTCCTCCTTTTATTAATTGAAATCCTGGATCAACTTCATCTGCTCCATCGATAGCTAGATCAATTTGAGATACAGAAGCTAGATCGATAAGTGGGATATCCAGTTCAAGCGCTAAAACCTCTGATTGAAAAGAAGTTGCAACACCTCTTATATTTTGGAGTTTCCCAGAACGCATTTCATCCGCAAGGCTTTTTATCATTAACGCAGCTGTAGATCCAGAACCTAATCCAAGAATCATGTCACTCTTTACTTCCTTTATTGCTGCATCAGCAACTGCTTGTTTCATTTGAGTTTGTGAATCCAAAATCTTTTTCTCTAATCGTTATAGATTATTAAATTTCAATGGGTGCTTTATGTCAAACCTGGCAGAGGTTCTGGTTTGATATTTATCTGTATCTCTTTATTATTTCTCAAAATATTTAAAAGAAATACTTTTCCTATCTGAGCTTTTTCTACTTCATCTAGTAAATTTTTAGGCTCTTTTATAGAGATATTTTCGGCTGCTATTACTAAATCCCCTCTTCTTAAACCAGCCTTTTCAGCTGGGCTATTAGGTATTACTGATTGAATAAGAGCTCCATTTCTTTCAGGTAATTGAACTAAAGAATTGGGATCTCGATTATGTTCTTTAGCAATTCTAGGATTTAAAGAAATTAATTGTACCCCCAAGTATGGATGAATAACTTCCCCATTTTTAAGTAGCTGATCAGAAACACTTTTAGCTAGATTAATGGGAATCGCAAAACCTAAACCAGCTCCAGGACCACTTCTTACTAATGTATTTATTCCAATTACCTCACCATTAGAATTTATGAGTGGCCCCCCAGAATTTCCTGGATTTATTGCCGCATCAGTCTGAATAAGATCCAGCCTTTTATCTGAAAATCCTAAACTATTAATATCTCTATGCAGGCTGCTTACAATACCTAAGGTAACTGTTTTTTCAAGACCATAGGGAGTACCAAGTGCTATTGCCCAATCTCCAACTTCAAGATCTTCAGAATTTCCAAGTGGAGCAAACCCAGAATAAGCATCTTCATCAATTTTTACTAAAGCAAGATCAGTTACTGTATCCGTGCCCAAAACTTCACCATCACAAATAGATCCATCTGCCAAGGTAACTGAAACATTATCGACTCTTTCTACGACATGAGCGTTTGTTAGAACCAAACCATTCTCATTAATGATAACCCCAGAGCCTTGCCCTCTCTCCCTT
>CACAYX010000041.1 GCA_902536775.1 uncultured Prochlorococcus sp. | reverse complement strand
AAGAAATAAATTGGGGCTAAATGAACCTTTAACAAATCAATATTTTTCATATATCAAAAATATATTGCACTTAGATTTTGGTCAATCTCTTAGTACTCAAGAGCCAGTCCTATTTATAATTCTTAAGTCCTTGCCTGCAAGTCTTGAGCTTGGATTCTTTTCAATATTAAGTGCCATACTAATAGGATTCCCATTGGGATTACTTGGCTTGAAAAATAGAGGTAAAAAGACTGATTATATTACAAGAATATTAGGAATTGCCACATATGCTATCCCTCCTTTTTGGGGGGCGATGTTAGCTCAATTATTATTTTCTGTATTTTTTAATATTTCCCCAATTGGAGGTAGATTTCCAATATTTCAGCAACAACCTCAAATTACAGGTTTTCTAGTTTTAGATAGTATTCTTTCAAAGAATATTATTTCCTTGAAAGATAGTCTTTATCATCTTGCACTTCCATCCATTACCCTTGGCTTTCTTTTGAGTGGTATATTCAGCCGCTCTTTTAGAGTAAATTTGGACAAGACATTAAAAAGTGATTATGTAAATGCCGCCTTATGTAGAGGGATATCGAGAGAAAAAATCTTTTTAAACCATGCATTGCCTAATGCTCTATTGCCAATTGTCACTATTTCTGGCTTGACTATGGCTTCATTAGCAGGAGGTGCGCTATTGTTCGAAGTTACTTTTTCATGGCCAGGTATTGCTTTAAGATTACATGAAGCAATTTCTCAAAGAGACTATACCTTGGTTCAAGGCATTGTAATTTTTACTTCTATGCTCATAGTTTCTTTAAATCTCTTAGTGGATATTTTAATCGCGTATTTAGATCCACGAATAGAATACTAATCTTCGGAAATTTCTTTTATTGTTTCAAGATCTAGAAGATGGAAATCAAGTCCCAAATCTCTTTGATTTTTAACTATTGTAGGGATCTTTTGGTCTTTAATATTTTTTAAAAATTCAACTATAAATTTCGCAGCTAAATCTTGTACTAATATTGGCTCTGAACCAATAAAAGTCTCACTTATCTTGAAGACGTCATTATTTTCTTCATAGCTTTTATTAATTCTTATTGGAGAGAAATGACTTGCCCCTTCAATAATTAGAAATCTATTTGATGGATTATTTAAAGCTGAAAAAACTCTAAATTGTTCATTCATTAGTGGTGTAATAAGGTCATAAGTACCACCTATTAGAAGAGTTGGTGTTTTAATGCCTGTACTATTTTCTTTTGGCCATATTAAACTGCCAAATGAATTAAAACCTACAATCGCACTGGCTTTATTAGTGTTATTTTTCTTAGGGAATGGTATTTCGCTCAACTGACATTGAAGTAATTTAGATAAATTTGTTACCGCAAAGTCTTTTAATGCCGAATCGCAATTTTCCTCTAGTTGATCAGTAGGTTTATTTCCTTCATATAAAAGTGCTATTAAAGCACCAAGTGAATGCCCCATTAAAATATAAGAATCATTAGGTAAATCAAATTCTCCATTTACATGAGCTTTTAATACAGCATCTAGATCTTTAATTCTATATAAGAAAAAGTCTACACTTCCTGGTATTGCTTCCTTACCTTCAAGAACTTCTATGAATGAATCTAAATTACTCCCTCTATGATCTATGAATAATATTGGCCAACCTCTTTTAGCCAATTCGTTGCCTATCCATTTGAAATTATTAATTTCGCCTCCAAGTCCTGGCATAAAAATTACCAGTTCTTTATCATCATTTGTTTTATTGTTTTTCCATATTTCAATTTCAAAAGGTTTCACTCGGTGAGGAGCATAAATTTTTTTATCAATTTTTATAAGATCTTGAGTTGATTCTTTTTCAGTATTTTTAAAGGAATTATGGTTCGTTTTCTCAAGTTTGTTTAATTTGGATAAAAGTTCTTGTTGCATTGATAATTCATTTTTCCAAGATGAAATTATTAAAATTAAATTATCAATATCTAGTGAAATTTCCTCTGATGGTAATGCCTTTATGATTTCTAAAGTTGAAACTTCTTTTTTTTGATCTAATAAATTTTCTATAGTGTTATATATTTCTGTTCCATTATTGTCATTTGGCACTTTAATGCTTTTGCTTAATTCTGTAAGAATTTTACGCCCTATCCAACTTCTTAATATTTCTCTATTTAATCCCTCTTCTTTGAAAACTGGAAATTCTAAAAATTTTGATAATTCAAAAACTCTTATAAATCCATTTTTTTTTAACCAATCTAATAATTCTGTTGAATCATCTTTGTATTTTTCTAATTTTGATAATTGTTCTATAGTAAGGGGAATTTCCATCTCTTCAAATTTAATATTTATCTTTTCAGCAGCCTTTGAACCATTATTAAAAAATAAACCACAAAAACTAAAAAAAATTATAAAAATGTATTTCACTAGTGATTAGTCCAAATAGTTTACAAATTAGCAAAAATTGGTGGATTCAATTTCCATATCATTTGAGGTTAATAACCAAGATAAGATTTTTCGCTGCATTTGGAGCAGGAGGTGTTATTTATTTAACATCACTTATTTTTAATAACCTAGGATTATCTGCAACAGATATTGGCTTTGGGTTTACCATTTCAGCAATAATTGGAACTCTAACAAGACTCTTTACAGGTAATTATCTTAATAAAACAGGGAAAATACAATTTCCAATAATTTCTTCTTCAATGCTAAGTATTGCCGCTAGCTTATGCCTCATTTTTTCTAGAGATACTTTTTTGTACATAATTGGACAATCACTTGTTGGGGCTGCTGCAGGAATATATTGGCCTGCTGCTGAATTTGGGGTACCCTATTTTTGCCATCCTATCGAAACACGCAAAGCGTATGCTCTTGTTAGAAGTTCTGAGGCTTTAGGAATATTTCTAGGGGTATTCTTAGGGGGTTATATGACGAATTTTTTGTATTCTAAATCAATTTTTATTAATGATATATTTTGCATGATAGTTATCATATATTTAATATCTAGAAATAGTTCTTCTATTAAACGTAACTTAGAAAATTTCCAAAAAAAATTAGTTGATCCAATTAATCAAGGACAATTGAAATGGAATAAAAATTCAACAATAATAATTTTTTCTATTTTGTTGATAACTACCTCTTTAGCTCTGATTCAAGTAACTTTGCCTCTGGATCTTGTTAAAGGTGGAGTATATCGCAATGCATTAAGTAAAGAAATTATTAGTCTTATAATTTCTATTCAGTTAATTTTATTGTTGTTTTTACAATGGCCTGTCGGTTCTTGGATATCTAAGAAAGGAAGATTATATGGCTTGAAATTTAGTTTAATAAATTTCTCTTTCGCTTCATTTTTATTATTTATTTCTAGTTATCTAAATCTCCCAGCTTTTTATTTAATTTCTTTTTCATTGATATTAGTAAGTTTAGGGACTGCTTCATTTCTTCCAACATCAACAGATGTCGTTTTCAGAATAGCTCCTTCAAACAAAAAAGGTTTTGCACTTGCTCTTTTATCTCAATGTTTCGCTATGGGTTATTTTTTTGGACCATTTATTTCGGGACGAATATTAGATATATTTGGTTATGCTTCAATAATCTGGCTTTCCATTTCATGTTGTTGCTTTATTGCGTTCGCAATTCTATTTAAGAGATTATTTTAATTAATCCTTTCTAATTCAATAATTCTTCTCTCTCTTAGAAATAAGAAAAAAGGTGCAGAGAATGCGAAAGCTATAAGAAAAGTTCCAATGTATACAACCCACATATTCTTCATGTTTAGTTTTTTTGATTCATTTACTATCCATA
>CACAYX010000040.1 GCA_902536775.1 uncultured Prochlorococcus sp. | reverse complement strand
CGCCGAGCCTCTCTCCGAGACAGCGCGCAAATCGTTACACCTTTCGTGCGGGTCGGAACTTACCCGACAAGGAATTTCGCTACCTTAGGACCGTTATAGTTACGGCCGCCGTTCACCGGGGCTTCAGTCGCCAGCTTCACTAAAAGCTAACCAGCTTCCTTAACCTTCCGGCACTGGGCAGGTGTCAGCCCCCATACATCGTCTTGCGACTTAGCGGAGACCTGTGTTTTTGGTAAACAGTCGCTTGCGCCTCTTCACTGCGACCAGCTCTCGCTGGCACCCCTTCTCCCGAAGTTACGGGGCCATTTTGCCGAGTTCCTTAGAGAGAGTTATCTCGCGCCCCTCGGTATTCTCTACCACCCCACCTGTGTCGGTTTCGGGTACTGGCATTTGTGTCTTAACGAGTATAGGGCTTTTCTTGGAAGCATGACATCACCAACTTCGCTGCCGTAGCAGCTCGTACTCACGCCTCAGCTCAAGATGTTTTCTCCATCTCTCAAAGCCTCGAACGCTTGAACCAGTAACCAACATCTGGCCTGGTTAGCCTTCTCCGTCCCCCTTCTCAAAACACATCTGGTACAGGAATATTGACCTGTTATCCATCGACTACGCCTTTCGGCCTCGCCTTAGGTCCAGACTAACCCTCCGCGGACGAGCCTGCCGGAGGAACCCTTAGGGTTTCGGGGCATGGGATTCTCACCCATGTTTTCGCTACTCAAGCCGACATTCTCACTTCTATGCTGTCCACGTCCGCTTACGCTAACGCTTCACCCTACATAGAACGCTCCCCTACCATAAATAAATTTATCCGCAGCTTCGGTATAACGCTTAGCCCCGTTCATTTTCGGCGCAGGATCGCTCGACCAGTGAGCTATTACGCACTCCTTTGAGGATGGCTGCTTCTAGGCAAACCTCCTGGTTGTCTGGGCAATCCCACCTCCTTTATCACTTAGCGTTAATTTTGGGACCTTAGCTGGCGGTCTGGGCTGTTTCCCTCTTGACTATGGAGCTTATCCCCCACAGTCTGACTGCCTAGTTACACACAGGGTATTCAGAGTTCATATCGATTTGGTACCGCTTTCGCAGCCCGCACCGAAATGGTTGCTTTACCCCCCTGCTGGAGCACTAGACGCTACGCCTCAACGTATTTCGGGGAGAACCAGCTAGCTCCTGGTTCGATTGGCATTTCACCCCTAACCACAGCTCATCCGCTGAATTTTCAACTTCAGTCGGTTCGGACCTCCACTTGGTATCACCCAAGCTTCATCCTGGCCATGGTTAGATCACCAGGGTTCGGGTCTATAAACACTGACAAACGCCCTATTAAGACTCGCTTTCGCTGTGGCTCCACCATTTCCGGTTTAACCCGCCAGTGCCTATAAGTCGCCGGCTCATTCTTCAACAGGCACACGGTCACCCGATTAGTCGGGCTCCCATTGCTTGTAAGCTCACGGTTTCATGTTCTATTTCACTCCCCTCCCGGGGTTCTTTTCACCTTTCCCTCGCGGTACTGTTTCACTATCGGTCACACAGTAGTACTTAGCCTTACGAGGTGGTCCTCGCAGATTCACACGGAATTCCACGTGCTCCGTGCTACTCGGGATACAGCTAGGTCAACTTATCTTTCGATTACGGGGCTTTCACCCTCTGTGGCACGCCATTCAAACGTTTCTTCTAGACTTGTTGATCCATATTGCTGTCCCACAACCCCGATAGTCAAGACTATCGGTTTGGGCTGTTCCCCGTTCGCTCGCCGCTACTGAGGGAGTCGTTATTTACTTTCTCTTCCTCCAGCTACTAAGATGTTTCAGTTCGCTGGGTTAGCTCGCACCAACCTATATATTCAGTTGGCCGTACATGGGGTTGCCCCATTCGGAAATTCCCGGATCAAAGTGTGCTTCCAACTCCCCGAGACTTATCGCAGGTAACCACGTCCTTCATCGCCTCTGTGTGCCTAGGTATCCTCCGTGAGCCCTTTGTAGCTTGACCAATAACTTCATATATTGAAGCATCAGCTTAATAGAATTGTTATTAATGCATTTGCACAAATAATAAATCTGCATCATTAAAGATGCTTATTGTCTTTAAAAATAATCTATGCAGTTGTCAAGGTTCTCTGAAAACAATGAAATTAATTCAATGAGTCCAGCATCTTAATGATTTCACTAGGAAGCTAGATTCTTTCAGAATTTGATCACAACTCAAAAAATTTCCTTTCTACCGGTTATGGAAGAGGTGGTGATCAGTGGAGGTAAGCGGACTCGAACCGCTGACATCCTGCTTGCAAAGCAGGCGCTCTACCAACTGAGCTATACCCCCAACATAGAGATATGGGCCATCCTGGACTTGAACCAGGGACCTCACCCTTATCAGGGGTGCGCTCTAACCACCTGAGCTAATGGCCCAGGAAAAATAATGGGTGTGACCTAGAAAAACTTAGGAAATGAAATTCTTAATAAATTAAAAACGTGAGATACCGATCGACCTAAGGTGACAAAATAATAATATTAAACATTTTGTTGTCTCCCTGTTAGGAGGTGATCCAGCCGCACCTTCCGGTACGGCTACCTTGTTACGACTTCACCCCAGTCATTAGCCCCACCTTCGGCGTCCTCCTCCACAAGGGTTGGAGTAACGACTTCGGGCATGGCCAACTTCCATGGTGTGACGGGCGGTGTGTACAAGGCCCGGGAACGTATTCACCGCAGTATGCTGACCTGCGATTACTAGCGATTCCTACTTCACGTAGGCGAGTTGCAGCCTACGATCTGAACTGAGCCACGGTTTATGGGATTTGCTAGCTCTCGCGAGTTTGCTGCCCTTTGTCCGTAGCATTGTAGTACGTGTGTAGCCCAGGGTGTAAGGGGCATGATGACTTGACGTCATCCACACCTTCCTCCGGTTTATCACCGGCGGTCTTTCTAGAGTGCCCAACTAAATGCTGGCAACTAAAAACGTGGGTTGCGCTCGTTGCGGGACTTAACCCAACATCTCACGACACGAGCTGACGACAGCCATGCACCACCTGTCACTGCATTCCCGAAGGCACCCTCAAATTTCTAAGAGGTTCGCAGGATGTCAAACCCTGGTAAGGTTCTTCGCGTTGCATCGAATTAAACCACATACTCCACCGCTTGTGCGGGCCCCCGTCAATTCCTTTGAGTTTCACACTTGCGTGCGTACTCCCCAGGCGGAACACTTAACGCGTTAGCTACGACACCGAAGGGGTCGATTCCCCCGACACCTAGTGTTCATCGTTTACGGCCAGGACTACAGGGGTATCTAATCCCTTTCGCTCCCCTGGCTTTCGTCCATGAGCGTCAGTAATGGCCCAGCAGAGCGCCTTCGCCACTGGTGTTCTTCCCGATATCTACGCATTTCACCGCTACACCGGGAATTCCCTCTGCCCCTACCATACTCAAGCCTTTCAGTTTCCACTGCCATGATGGAGTTAAGCTCCACGCTTTAACAGCAGACTTGAAAAGCCGCCTGCGGACGCTTTACGCCCAATAATTCCGGATAACGCTTGCCACTCCCGTATTACCGCGGCTGCTGGCACGGAATTAGCCGTGGCTTATTCCTCAAGTACCGTCATATCTTCTTCCTTGAGAAAAGAGGTTTACAGCCCAGAGGCCTTCGTCCCTCACGCGGCGTTGCTCCGTCAGGCTTTCGCCCATTGCGGAAAATTCCCCACTGCTGCCTCCCGTAGGAGTCTGGGCCGTGTCTCAGTCCCAGTGTGGCTGATCATCCTCTCAGACCAGCTACTGATCGAAGCCTTGGTGAGCCATTACCTCACCAACTAGCTAATCAGACGCGAGCTCATCCTCAGGCGAAATTCATTTCACCAGTAGGCATATGGGGTATTAGCGGTCGTTTCCAACCGTTATCCCCCTCCTGAGGGCAGATTCTCACGCGTTACTCACCCGTCCGCCACTAACCCGAAGGTTCGTTCGACTTGCATGTGTTAAGCACGCCGCCAGCGTTCATCCTGAGCCAGGATCAAACTCTCCGTTGTGTTCAAATCCTTTTGTAGAAAAATCTACTCAAATTGAATTGCTTCATCCAAATAAAAACTTCAGTTTTTGAATTTAGTTTCAGCCTCCTTAAATTTTAAGGATTACATTGAGTGCACATTAAAAATATTTTCAAAGTGACTTTCCAAGATCTCAGATCCGTTTGCATCAAAGCTAAAAGTTAGCAATTGATGACATTTTATATATTCTTGACGGGACCTCACACCTTTATTGCATATACATCTTGAAATAACTAAAAAAAATTTAGTTGTTCATGACGCAATAAAAGCATCAGTTCCTAAGTTTTTAAATTTTCTAGGTGCAGAGTTAAACAACAAGTGATCAACTCATTTCGAAGGTAAAAACCTTCTTCTGGCT
>CACAYX010000039.1 GCA_902536775.1 uncultured Prochlorococcus sp. | reverse complement strand
TATAGTTCATAACTACTCTCCCAACAGTTGTAAGAACAAATCTACTTATTAAATTATTATCAGAGTCAAATCTGTCTCTTCTTAAATTCCAGATTTCTAATCTTGAGCCATCTTCTAGATCTTGAGTTTTTTGTGGGCTACCCTTTTCGTCTTCATCTTCAACTTCTCCATTAAATCTAACCCAAACCCATTCATGCAGGCTGAGTCTTTTATCTTCAAAGGCGAAAATGACATCTTCTAAGGAAGCAAAAGTAGTCTTATTATCTCCGAATTCTGGTCGTTGATAATTCGGTTGCAAAGCCGTCAGATAATAGGATCCTAAAACCATATCTTGTGATGGAGTCACAATTGGTTCCCCAGTAGCAGGAGAAAGAATATTATTGCTAGCCAACATAAGCATGCGTGCTTCAGTTTGTGACTCTAAAGCTAAAGGAACATGAACTGCCATTTGATCTCCATCAAAGTCAGCATTGAATGCAGGACAAACTAAAGGATGAAGTTGTATTGCTCTACCTCCAACTAATTTCGGTTCAAAAGCTTGAATGCCTAAACGATGCAGCGTAGGGGCTCTATTTAAAAGAATTGGATGACCTTCAATAACTTCCTGAAGTACCTGCATAACTTCGTCATCAGCTTTTTGTATTAATTTTTTTGCAGCTTTAATATTATTCACAATATTTTGTCTTATTAATCTATGAATTACAAAAGGCTGAAAAAGCTCTATTGCCATCTCTTTTGGGAGACCACACTGATGCATTTTTAATTTAGGACCAACAACTATTACAGATCTTCCTGAATAGTCAACGCGCTTTCCAAGAAGATTTTGTCTAAATCTTCCTTGTTTGCCTTCAATTATGTCACTTAGGGACTTAAGAGCTCTATTATTTGCTCCAACAACAGTCCTCCCTCTTCTTCCATTATCTATAAGGGCATCAACAGCCTCCTGAAGCATTCTTTTTTCATTTCTTACTATAATTTCAGGAGCTAAAATTTCTTGGAGCCTAGCTAGTCTATTATTTCTATTTATAACTCTTCTATATAAGTCATTTAAATCTGAAGTTGCAAATCTTCCTCCATCAAGCTGAACCATAGGTCTAAGATCAGGAGGTATAACTGGTATTGCATCAAGAACCATCCATTCTGGTTTTGCATTAGTAGCAATGAAATTATCAATAACTCTTATCCTTTTTATAAGCTTTGCCCTCTTTTGCCCTTTGCTATTAGTAATCTCTTCTCTAAGCTCCTCAGCAACCTGATTTAAATCAAGGTCCTCAAGTAATTGCTTCAGTGCCTCAGCACCAATTCCAACAAAAGGTTCATTTTCTATAGTTGAATCTTCAGCATAAATTTCATCTTCAATTTCCAGCCACTCATCCTCAGTCAATAATTGCTTATACTTAAGTTCTTTATGATCACCTGGATCTAAAACGACATAACAATTAAAATAAACTATTTGCTCAACATCCCTAAGCGGAATATCTAAAAGTATTGCAACGTAACTAGGGATTCCTTTCAGATACCAAACATGGGAGACTGGCGCAGCGAGTTTTATATATCCCATCCTATGTCTTCTGACTCTACTTTCAGTTACTTCAACACCACATCTCTCACAAACAATGCCGCGATGTCTAACCCTTTTGTACTTTCCACAATGGCATTCCCAATCTTTAGATGGCCCAAAAATCTTTTCACAAAACAATCCATCCATTTCTGGTTTAAGTGTCCTGTAATTAATAGTTTCAGGTTTCGTAACTTCACCAACTACTTGTCCATTAGGCAATGTTCTCTGACCCCAATCCATTATTCTTTGTGGAGAAGCTATTGAAATTTTGACGTAATCAAAGTGATTTTCAGTTCTTAAGTTGCTGTTTGTCATTTTTTGCGAATTTAAATTAAAAGGTTTTCATTGAGTATTTAATCTTCCTCATATTCAGAGGTTCCGAGTGATTCGTAAGTAGGCCTTGATGGAGTATTTCTTCTCGGATTGATATCTTGCATTAAATCAACCTCTTTTCCTTCGTCTGTATAAACCCCTATATCCAAGCCTAAAGATTGTAATTCCCTCATAAGCACTTTAAATGACTCAGGAGTACCAGGCCTTGGGATCGGTTTACCTTTTACGATCGCATTAAGCGCTTCATTTCTTCCCTGCATATCATCAGATTTAACTGTTAGCAACTCCTGAAGAGTATAAGCTGCTCCATAAGCTTCAAGAGCCCATACTTCCATTTCGCCAAGCCTTTGTCCACCTTGCTGAGCTTTACCGCCCAAGGGTTGCTGTGTAACTAAAGAGTAGGGACCAGTAGATCTTGCATGAATTTTATCATCCACTAAATGGACTAATTTAAGAAAGTGAGAGTATCCTACAGCAACTGGCTGATCGAAGGGTTCCCCTGTTCTACCATCTTTAAGTAATAACTTTCCAGGATCCTCAGGATTGTAAACCCATGCTTTACCTGGTTGTTTTGAAGCTTCCTCTAAAAATGCTTGAACAGTTTGATGTGATTTTTCAGATCCATACATTTCATCAAATGGAACAACTTTAACCCGGCAATTTAAGTTGGAGGCTGCCCAGCCCATCAATAATTCAAAAACTTGACCTACATTCATCCTACTTGGAACTCCTAAAGGATTAAGAACTATGTCCACAGGGGTTCCATCAGGTAAATAAGGCATATCTTCTCTTGGTAAGATTCTGCTAATAATTCCTTTATTTCCATGCCTCCCTGCCATTTTGTCACCTACTTGAATTTTCCTTCTCTGAGCCACATAAACTCTAACAACCATATTGGCTCCTGGAGGTAATTCATCACCTTGTTCTCTAGTGTAAATACGAACATCCAAAACCCTTCCCTTTTCAGTTTTGGGAACCCTGAGGGAATTATCTCTCACATCTCGAGCCTTTTCACCGAAAATAGCTCTTAACAGTTTTTCTTCAGGTGGTTGGTCTGATTCCCCTTTTGGAGTCACTTTTCCTACAAGAATATCTCCACTCTCGACAAAAGCACCAATCCTAATAATGCCCATCTCATCAAGATTGTTCAAGCTTTCTTCCGAGATATTAGGAATCTCTCTTGTAATTTCTTCAGGTCCTAGCTTCGTTTGTCTTGCTTCAATTTCATATTTTTCAATATGTACTGAGGTATATAAATCATCAGTTACCATCCTCTCGCTCACAAGTATTGCATCTTCATAGTTGTATCCCTCCCACGGCATGTAAGCAATTAAAACGTTTTGGCCAAGGGCTATTTCGCCTCCTTCACATGCGGAGCCATCTGCTAAAACCTGCCCAGATATAACTTTATCTCCAATTTTCACTATGGGTCTTTGGTTGAGGCAGGTATCTTGATTTGATCTTTGATATTTCTGAAGGTAGTGAAAATGTTCATTACCATGCTCATCTTTAATGACAATCTCATTAGCATCTACATAAGATACAGTTCCATTAACTTTAGTTATGGGAACCATTCCCGAATCTCTGGCAACTTGAGATTCTAAACCTGTACCAACTAAAGGACGTTCTGGCCTTAGTAATGGAACGGCTTGGCGTTGCATATTTGATCCCATGAGGGCTCTATTAGCATCATCATGCTCTAAGAAAGGAATAAGTGAAGTAGCAACTGAAATCACCTGAACCGGAGAAAGCTGAACGTAATCCACTTGAAAAGGAGGAACTTTTTCAAAATCCTGCCTATACCTTACTGGTATTAGATTTGCAATTATATTTCCTTCCTTGTCAGTAGCGACGTCTCCTGGAGCCACCCTACACTCATCTTCTAAATCTGCAGAAAGATAAACCGGATTACCTTCCTTATTAACTTTACCGTTATTAACTTCCCAAAAAGGTGTTTCAATAAAACCGTACTCATTAACTCTTGCGTGGGTAGCTAAAGAATTTATAAGTCCTGCATTAGGACCTTCAGGAGTCTCGATAGGACATAATCTTCCATAATGTGAAGGATGAATATCTCTCACAGCAAAGCCTGCTCTTTCTCGAGTTAACCCCCCTGGACCTAATGCTGAAATTCTTCTTTTGTGAGTTAATTCAGCTAGAGGATTAGTTTGATCCATGAACTGACTTAATTGGCTGGAGCCAAAAAATTCCTTTATGGCAGCAACCAGAGGTTTGGGATTGACTAGTTGAGCAGGAGTTAAAGAATCTGTTTCTCCTACAGTCATTCTTTCTTTGATGATTCTCTCTAAACGATTAAGTCCAACCCGAACTTGATTTTGAAGAAGTTCTCCTACAGATCTAACCCTTCGATTACCAAGATGGTCGATATCATCCAAACTAGCGCCACCAATATCCAATTCAAGATTAATTAAATAATCAATGGTAGAAAGAACATCTTCATGGGTCAGTGTTCTCACATCGTCTGGAACGGTGAGTCTCAATTTTTTATTTATCTTATATCTACCAACTCGGCCTAAATCATATCTTTTGGGATCAAAGAATCTAGTGTGTAATAGCTGTTGTCCGCCAGAAACAGAGGGTGGTTCACCAGGACGTAGCTTCTTGTATAGCTCAAGTAATGCCTGATCTTCTGAATTGATACCCTCATCATTAGCTGACTCAATTGAGGTTTGGTAAAACTCAGGATGCCTAAGTTTATCGACCACATCATTATCAGAAAGACCCATCGCTCTCATAAGAACATGAGCATTAATTTTTCTTGTTTTATCAACTCTCACATAAAGTAAATTATTTTTGTCAGTCTCGAATTTTAACCATGCTCCTCTGTTAGGGATAACGCTAGCGTTGTAAGTTCTTCGACCATTTTTATCCAGTTCATCTTTGAAATATACTCCTGGACTTCGAACAATTTGATTAACAATAACTCTTTCGGCACCATTAATAATAAATGTTCCTCTTTCGGTCATTAATGGTAGTTCGCCAATAAACACCTCTTGTTCTTTAATTTCCCCTGTCTCTTTATTAATTAATCTGCAAATTACATACATCTGGGAAGCAAATGTAGCATCTCTTCTTTTAGCTTCCTCAACATCATGTCTAGGTCTTTTTAACCTGTACTCTTCACCGATAAAATGTAATTCTAATTTACCTGTGTAATCGGAAATCGGGGAGAAATTTTGTAATTCTTCTATTAAACCCTTTTCTAAAAACCATTTAAAGCTTGCTCTTTGTACTTCAACTAAATCTGGTAGATAAGTAGCTGTTTTTGCTACCTGTAAAGCGCTACTGCTCATCCAAGAAACCTGCGATTTGTGAGATTTACTATTTACTTTTAATCTACTCAATAATTAGTTCTTTAACTTTTCACTTAAAATGAAATCAACCATTAAATCTCCATTTCAACAAAAAACAAATTTAATAAAGAAGTATTAAATTTTGTTTAATGCTGATAAATCATTAACTGTGTAAGTTAAAGTCAAAAAAATTAAGAAAAATTTCCAGTAATTCCTTATATTAACAGCTGCTACGTCAACTTAACAAGTCAAATTTAAACAAATCTTCAGCATTCTTATATGACTCTCTAGCAATTGTGGTTAATTCAGTAGATCTTAAATCTGCTATAAAATTGGCAACATTCTCAACAAACGCAGGTTCATTTCTTTTGCCCCTATGAGGGACAGGAGCTAAAAATGGTGAGTCAGTTTCAATTAAGTATTTATCATTTGGGACGATTTTGGCACACTCGTGAATTTCATGAGCTTTTGGGAAAGTGACTATACCACTAAAACTAATGTAAAATCCAAGATTCAAGAATTGCTTCATTTCTTTTGGTGTCCCTGTCCAACAATGAAGTACACCATCAGGACATTTTCCTTTTTTAGAGAGATCACTGCATATCTCAATCATTTCATTTGCAGCATCTCTGCAATGGATAATTACTGGCAATTGAAGTTCATGAGCTAACTCCATTTGCGGAATAAGTGCTTCAATCTGCTGAGTTTTATTTTCATTTTTAAAAAAATCCAAGCCTAATTCTCCAATAGC
>CACAYX010000038.1 GCA_902536775.1 uncultured Prochlorococcus sp. | reverse complement strand
GAGGTTATTAGATGAAAAAGAAACACCAGATAGAACACCATCAAAATTAATAAAACCTATTAATCAAATTTCAATATTTTGTGATCAGGAATCAGCAAAAGAATTAGAAATTTAGTTAAAGTCTATTAATAATTTAAATTATTTAATGAGTAAGAAAAAATTTTTATTCCAGAAAAAGGAGTTCGATGGTTGGAAAACATTAAATGATACTGTTATGGGCGGATCAAGTTCAGCTTTTTGTGAAATTTCAAATTCGGGTTTGATATTAAAGGGTAATATTGTCGAGAAAGCAGGAGGATTTGTTAGTTGTAGATCGTCTATATATAAACCTTCTTTAAATGTATCTGAGTATTCATCCTTTGAATTAAATATTGATGGACAAGGAAGAACTTTTAAATTTGCTGTCGCTTGTGAGGATGATCTACTAGGACTAACCGAATTTATTCCTGGTGGACTTAGATGGATTAAATCATTTCCAACAAAAAAATTTGGGACAACAAATGTTCAAATTCCCTTTAGTGAGTTAAAACCTTCAGTAAGAGCAAATAAAGTACGTTTTCCATTTAAATTCAAGCCATCAAAAATTAAAAGATTGCAACTACTACACTCTAAGTTCGGTGATGATGGATTACTTAATAATGAGTTTAAACAGGGTTCAATAAAAGTTTTAATTAAATCAATAAGTGTTATTTGAAAATCCACCTAAAAATATAGAGAGTTTAATCGCTAAGTCAGCAGATTTAACAAATAAACCTTTTGTTCATTCTGTAGTAAAAATAAATGGTGAATACGAATTCGAAGATGAAGATATTGATTTAACAGTTAATATCTTATGTCGAGATAAAGAAGGTAAAAGATTAGAAATTTATGATCTTGAATTAGAACTTTTTAAATCAAATAAAGAGTTGGTTTTAGTAATCTCTAAGCTTAACTTCCCTGATGAACCAATATTATGGTGTGGAGTTAAAACATTATGGATGGATAGCAATAATGGGAAAAAATGCAACTCACCAAAATACAGCGCTAGATTGGAAAATTTAGCAAATAGGATAAAAAGTTTTATTGATTAAGAAAAAAAATTTGATCTGATTTATAAATCAGTAACAGCCCCTAAACTTGATGTGCTTACGATTCTCGAATATTTTGAAAGAATTCCTCTTTTGTATTTTGATGTAGGTTTTACCCAATCTTTTTTTCTTTTTTCTAATTCTTCGTCAGATAAATCAACTTCAATTAGTTGTTTTACAGCATCTACTGTAATTAGATCACCTTGTTTTATTAGAGCAATATTTCCTCCTACAGCTGCCTCTGGAGCTATGTGACCCACAACAAGACCATAGGTACCGCCGCTAAATCTGCCATCGGTAATTAAAGCCACCTTCTCTCCTAGCCCTTGACCAACAATCGCAGATGTTGGAGCTAACATTTCTCTCATGCCTGGACCTCCTACAGGACCTTCGTTTCTAATAACAACAACATCACCAGCTTTGATATCGTTATTTAATATCGATTTTAAACAGTCCTCTTCACTTTCAAAAATCTTTGCGGGACCTGTTAATACAGGGTTTTTTACTCCACTAATTTTGGCCACAGAACCTTCGCTCGCTAAGTTACCTTTTAATATCGCTAGATGTCCTTTTTTATAAAGAGGGTCATCTATGTCTCTTATGACATTTTGATTTGTTGGAGGCTTATCTGGAATATTTTGTAAGTATTCTGAGATGGTTTTGCCTTCGATGTTTTTGCAATCGCCATGAATTAATCCTGCATTCAAAAGTATTTTCATTACTTGTGGAATCCCACCTGCCTTATGAAGATCCACCGTCACATATTTACCACTCGGTTTAAGGTCACAAATAACAGGTACTTTTTGTCTGATTCTCTCAAAATCATTAATTCTGATATCTATTCCTGCAGTATTCGCGATAGCTAAGATGTGCAATACCGCATTTGTTGATCCGCCAATTGCCATAATTACTGATATTGCATTTTCAAATGCTTTCTTTGTCATTAGGTCTAGAGGTCTTATATCTTTTTCTATTGCAGAGACTAAAATCTCAGCACTTTTATCTGCACTTAATTCTTTTTCAAGATCTTCAGCAGCCATAGTGGAACTGTGAGGAAGACTTAACCCTAATACTTCAATAACCGCAGACATTGTATTAGCTGTAAACATTCCTCCACAGCTACCAGCACCAGGAATACAATTTTTCTCAACTTGGATTAGCCTTTCTTCATTAATTTTGCCTGATGTTAATTGTCCAACAGCTTCAAATGCACTAACAACAGTAAGATCTTCTCCATGCAATTTCCCAGGCTTTATTGTCCCTCCATAAATGAAAATTGAGGGAATATTCATTCTTGCAATCGCAATCATGGCACCCGGCATATTTTTATCACATCCACCTATAGCAAGTACTCCATCCATACTCTGAGCATTGCATGCTGTTTCAATTGAATCAGCAATAACTTCTCTTGAAACTAGGGAATATTTCATGCCCTCTGTTCCCATAGAAATCCCATCACTTACTGTTATAGTCCCAAACATCTGAGGCATCCCACCTGATCTTTTTATAGACTCTTCAGCTTTTAGAGCTAACTTATTTAAACCCATATTGCATGGTGTTATGGTGCTGTATCCATTTGCAACTCCAATAATAGGTTTATTAAAATCTTCATCATTAAATCCAACAGCTCTTAACATCGATCTGTTAGGTGATCTTTGCACGCCTTGGGTTATTGCAGATGATCTGAGTTTATTCATATTATTTGAGAACCTTTTTTATTCTATTGCCCCAACTCTTCAAGTTGCTTCCTCACATCAGCAATTGCAGAATTAAGTTGCTCAACTTTCTTTTCCAGATTCTCTCCTTCAACCTCATTTATATTTTCATTTGAATCAATCGCTTCTGAACCGTCTTGAATTCTGGAGGAATACATCATTGCTTTTTGTTTTTTTTCCTCCTTTCTTTTGTCTGCTTCTGATATTAACCACCAAGCTAGACCTGCTGCTCCAATAAAAGCACCACTTATTAATGATAAAAGATTATTTGAAGACGAATCTCTGTATTCAGACATTGGTAAAATATTTACTCCTATATTCTATATTAGTTCTTATCTTGAAATAAAGTACTTAAACGCGATAGAGGATTCCCAATACCTGGTACTAATAATTGTGTTTTTTCGTCTTCCTCATCTATGCAAGAAGTGTAAATTACCTGATTAGGGAGTAATTTCGCAATTTCATTTAATCCTTTATTTGAGCAAATAGCAGTTATTAAAAGAACCCTATTTGAATCAACACCTAATTCCTTTAATTTAATTAAAGTTTCTAATGTTGCTGATTTTGTTGTTATTTGTTCTGAATAAAATATAACTCCTTCATTTGATTCAATAGTTTTAGGAAGTTCTCCTAATGAGAGGGTTGAATTAGGAATTACTTCTTTAGATCCAAACCAAAGAGATAACCCTTCGGGCAACATTGCGAGCACTTTTATTGGATAATCGTTATTAATAAAGAATCCATCTGCGTCTCCATTATCAGTATTTACTATTTCTTTTTTATATGGCAGCCAATTACGTAATGCTTCATATGTAAGCCATTTCCCTAATTGCTCATATCCTGTTGAGTACAAAATATTTGGAGTATTTTTTTCTCGCAATATTGAAAGCCAATGTTTTATTAATGGATGAGGAGGAACAATAACCTTTAGTGACATTGCCATATATTTTCCTTTAAGATACTCTTACAAACTTTAAATACTTAAGTTCTAAAATACAGTCTTATTATGATTAAATCAATTGTTTTCCCCTCACTAAAGAATGCATTAATTACTTTGTTATTCGCTGGGATCTTATTTTTTAATTCTGTAAATTCTGCATGGGCTAAAAGACCTCCTGAGATTAGAAACCAGCAAGATCTTAATTTAGAGCCAGATATGCATGGTCAAGACTTAAGCGGTAACGAATACGTTAAGTTTGATTTGAATGGGTTTAATTTCAGTGAAAGTAATTTAGAAGGAGCGGTGTTCAATAATAGTAAATTGCAAAACTCAAAGTTTACTGGAGCCAATTTAAGAGATGCACTAGCTTACGCAACAGACTTTACAGATGCAGATCTTTCGGATGTTAATTTTACAAATGCTTTATTAATGGAGAGCAATTTTGAAGGAGCAAAAATAGATGGTGCAGATTTTACTGATGCTGTTCTTAGTCGTACACAACAAAAACAATTATGTGCGATTGCTAATGGCACAAATAGTTCTACAGGAGAGAGTACAGAATATAGCTTGGGTTGTTAATCATCAAAGATGAAAAAAAAAATACCAGTTATAGTTATTTCGGGATTTCTTGGTTCAGGTAAAACAACTTTTCTAAGATATTTGCTAAAAGAAAGTAATAAAAAATTTGGTTTAATAATAAATGAATTTGGTGATGTTGGAATTGATGGTGATTTGATTAAAAGTTGTGATAAATGTGATGAATCTGAAGACGACTGCGTAATCGAATTAAACAATGGATGTTTATGTTGTACTGTTCAAGATGATTTTGTTCCATCAATAAAAGCTCTCCTAGAATTTAATCCTCCTATCGAATCAATAATTATCGAAACAAGTGGCTTGGCACTACCAATTCCCTTAATTCAAGCACTTAACTGGCCTGAGATTAGATCTTCCATCTACCTTGATGTTGTTGTTGGTATCGTTAACGGAGAATCAATGCTTAATGGTTCACCAATTAATGATTTAAATAAAATAATAAAACAATATAATGAAACAGATAAAATCGATCACAATACCACTATAGATGAACTTTTTGAAGAGCAACTAGAAGTTTCTGATATCGTTTTAGTCTCTAGATCAGATATTTTAAACGATGATCAGTTTAACGTTGTAAAAAATAAAATTCAAGGAAGTCTTAACTCATCTACACCAGTCCTTAAATCTAAGAATGGCAATATTGATTTAAATTATCTATTTGACTTTAATTTAAAGAAAGAGACTTATAAAGAATTTTTAACTGAAGAACATGACCATAATCATGTTGAGCTTGTATCAGATTCATTTAAATTAAATTATTTCCTTGAAAAAAATGACTTTGAAAAGGAGATGTCAAAAATCTTGGATGAATTAAACATTCTTCGAATAAAAGGACGTATTTGGATACCAAACAAATCATTGCCTTTACAAATACAAATTGTCGGAAAGAAAATTAATACTTGGTTTGAAGAAGCTCCAGACAATTGTTGGAGACCAAATGATAATGCTGGGCTTGAATTAGTAATAATTTCCTTTGATGAAAAATCTATAAAAACTTTCAATAGAAAAATTAAAGAGAAATTTAAGATTCTAAGTGATCCAAAAATAGCAATTTGACACTATAGTAAGTCTCCTGGATACTTAGACAGAAAGGAAGTCCAAGATGGAAAATTCAAAAATTGCTTTAAAACAAATAATCTCTGACGAAGTTACATCAATTGATAAAATACAATGTTCAAAATGTGGAGGGGCAGGAAATTTTAAAACACATGAAAATTCAAGAAGAACTTGCTTAGTATGTTTTGGTAGAGGCTTCATAAACATCTAACAACTCAGAAAACCTTAAGGCAAAAATATTTGTTTATTAATTAATAGTACTTTTTATTAAAATTTAAACTAATCTTCAAGAAGAAATTAATTTTTAATTGGACCAATTTGCAGTAAAAGTTTTTGTAAGACTAAGACCCTCAGTTTTAGATCCAGCAGGGGAAGCTACCAAGTCTGCCTCTATAAAACTTGGGGCCGAGGGAATAAAAACATTACGTATAGGAAAAATGATTGAGGTAAAAATAGAAGGTAATGGTGAAAACGAAGTAAGAGAAAAAATTGATTTATTGTGTGATAGGTTATTCGCAAATACTGTTATTGAAGATTATGAGTATTCACTAGAAAAATTATAAGATGGATAATTTTACTGTAGGAGTTGTTGTCTTCCCTGGTTCCAATTGTGATCGTGATGTTTCATGGGCATTGGAAGGTTGTTTAGATATAAGAACAAAATACTTGTGGCATGAGTCTTCAGATTTAAGTGATGTAGATGCAATAGTTTTACCTGGAGGATTTAGCTATGGTGATTATTTAAGATGCGGAGCAATTGCGAGATTCTCTTCATTAATAAATGCCTTGGATGAGTTTGTTAAAAGCGGGAAAAGAGTTTTAGGAATTTGTAATGGGTTTCAAATTTTGACTGAATCAGGGTTTTTGCCTGGTGCTCTTATTGCAAATAAAAATCTTAATTTTATCTGTGATGACGTTGAACTGGACATCGTTTCTTCAAAAGGAGGTTGGTTTAATAATGTAGATGAAAAACAAACAATTAAGTTGCCAATAGCGCATGGGGAAGGAAGATATCATTGTGATTCTGACACTTTAAAGAAACTTGTAGATAATGAATTGATCGCTTTGAGATATAAAAATAATCCCAATGGATCCTCATTCGATATCGCAGGCATAACTAATGAGAAGGGCAATGTTCTAGGTTTAATGCCTCATCCAGAGAGAGCATGCGACGAGACAATTGGTGGGACTGATGGTCTCTTTACATTAAAATCATTAATATTGAAATAAAAAAAAGACCCCCAATTTTGGAGGTCTTTTTTTATTTAATTTGGGAAGAAATTAAACAGTAGCTTTTACTTTTGGATCCAAATCACCTTTTGCGTAAAGATCAGCAAAATAATTAGTGCTGTTTTGTTTGATCTTGCTTGCTTGACCTTCGCACCAGAACTGCTTGTATCTATCAAGACAAACTTGCTTCATGTATTTTCTGGCAGGCTTGTTGAAATGTCTTGGGTCGAAGTTTGCCTTATCAGCAAATGCCGCCTCTCTAACCGCGGCAGTGAAAGCAAGTCTGTTATCAGTATCAATGTTGACTTTCCTAACTCCATTTCTTATTCCCTCTTGAATTTCTTCAACAGGAACACCATATGTTTGAGGAATTTCACCGCCATATTTGTTAATGATATCCAACCATTCTTGAGGAACTGAACTAGATCCATGCATTACAAGATGGGTATTTGGTAGTGCTTTATGAATTTCAGCAATTCTGCTTATTGCAAGAACTTCTCCTGTAGGTTTTCTTGTGAATTTATAAGCACCATGACTTGTTCCTATAGCAATAGCTAAA
>CACAYX010000037.1 GCA_902536775.1 uncultured Prochlorococcus sp. | reverse complement strand
ATAATTATTTTAAATCGCACTAAATTATTGGATAAAGCATTACTTATTATCATGGCAAAATGGCATGGTTTTGGAAGATGCAAAACAAGATTGTCTAAAGATATAGGTAAAAGTAATTCTGCAAAGGTTCAAAGTGTAATGACCAACCACACTATTTCAGTCGCAAAATTTCTCCAAGAAAATAGACTAATTGATATTTCTATTGCTATATCTGGTTTGGGGTTTGGTAATTGTAAAAGATGGACTAGAGAATTAGGCATCAAACAATTTAATTTACAGGGGAAAGGCTGCTTGGGAGAAAAAATGAAACGGCAAATAATTATTAACAAAAAATTTTGTGCAAGACATAAAATCAAAAATATTATTTTTATAGGTACTGACCTTCCAGATTTATGCCATCAAGATTTATTGAATACTCTACAAGAGCTTCAAAAAAATGATCTTATATTAGGACCATCTAATGATGGAGGATATTGGATTATTGGCTTATCAGAAAAAATAATTTCATCTCATGTATATTTACCTTTTATTAACATTAAGTGGGGGACAGAAAGTGTTCTTCAAAATACAATTGATAATTTTGCTTCTACAAAATTAAAATTTAAGTTTTTAGATAAAAAAATAGATATAGATACAATTATTGATATTGAAAATAGAAAGTAATCGAATTGTCTAAAATCTCAATTATCATTCCAACTATTAATGAAGCTAATAATTTGCCATTATTGCTTTCAGACTTGTCAAGTATTCAGAAAGAGGATGAAATCATAATTGTTGATTGTGGAAGTAAAGATAAAACTATTGATATAGCAAATATTTATGGAGCAAAAGTATTTATATCCAAAGAAAGGAATCGAGGTTTCCAATTAAATATTGGAGCCAACAATTCAAAAGGAGAGTGGCTCATATTTTTACATGCAGACACAAGATTAACTCATGATTGGTTTAAAAAAATAAATTCACTTTTAAAGGGAAAAAAGAAAAATATTTACTATTTTAAATTCAAAATTAATAACAAAAAGAAAATTTATAGAGTCCTCGAAATTCTCGTGAATTTTAGAAGTAAATTTTTTAAACAACCTTACGGTGATCAAGGTTTAATAATTCATAGAACTACATACTTTAAGAATAATGGTTTTAGAAAGATACCTTTGATGGAAGATTTAGATTTTTTAAGGAGATTAAACAAAAAAAAAGATTTAAGACAATTAAATTTACCTATTTTTATAAGTTCAAGGAAATGGGAAAGAACCAATATTTTTCTTCAAGCAATTAAAAACTGGAACTTTAGAAGAAGATGGTTAAAAGGCGAATCGTTAAAATCTATATATTCTGACTACTACAAAAAATAATTAATTTGCATACCAAAAAGCACATTTAGAGCCTCTAGGTTCTAATGTCCATCCTTGTCTTTTGTAAAATGAAACCACTTCAGCATCAGCAAAAAGAGTTACTTTAGAAATTCCAATATTTTTCAATTCTTTAAGGACATATTTCATTAACTCTTTCCCCAATCCAATTCCTTGATAGACAGGATTAATAGCCACATCCCAAACTGTTGCTTCTAGAATTCCATCGCCAGTACATCTTGCAAATCCTACTAGTCTGGGGAATTTAACATCATGACGCCACAACCCAACAACCAAAATACTGAAATCTAAAGCTCTTTTTACCCTCCTTATAGGTCTTCTGCTCCAACCAACAGTTTGCAAAAGTTGATCGAGTTCTATTAGATCTAAATCTTTATTTTTACTACATACAAATATTTCTTCTTTATTTGTTTGAGTGAACTCATAAGAATTTAAACCATAGAGATCTATTAGCTCATCCCTCGATATACTGTTTGATTTTTTTATTAAAGATCCTTGGTTTCTAAAAATCATTAAAAATTAACGAATCCTTTTTGTTGGAGCTCAGAGAGCTGAAAATATAAACCTTTTTTCAGTCTCAATTCACTATGTGTTCCCTCTTCAACCAATGATCCTCCTCTTAAGACTAAAATCTTATCAGAACTTTCAATAGTTGCTAATCTGTGAGCTATTACTAATGCTGTTCTTTTTGACAGAATTCTCTCAAGATCTTTCTGCAAAGTAGCCTCTGTAGAGGGATCCATAAATGCTGTTGCTTCGTCCATTATTAAAACAACAGGATTTCTAATCGCTACTCGAGCTACTGAAAGAAGTTGTCTCTCTCCAGAAGAGAGATTTCCCCCTCTTTCTCTTAGTAAGGTGTTCAAACCTTTTGGTAATTTTTTTAACAAATTATATAACCCTAATTCGTTACAAAGATTTTCTAATTCAAGATTGTCTACATTCGAATTTAGTTTTAAATTGTCTGCGACATTTCCACTAAAGATAAAGGTATCTTGCAAAACTACTCCCAACATATTTCTAAGAGTTGCAATAGGAATATCTTTGATATCTATATCGTCGATTAAAATTTGGCCTGTTTGAGGTTCATACAATCTACATAAAAGTCTTATGATGGTCGTCTTACCTGAACCAGTTGGTCCTACAAAAGCCACGTGTTCTCCTGGTTTAATAATAAAAGATAAATTCTTTATGATGTGTTCTCCTTCGTTGTAGAAAAAATTAACATTCTTGAACTCAATTTTGCCCTTAAATTTTTTATTTACATTTTTAGAATTTTCTAGAAAATGTTTTGCGGAAGTAGAGTCCTTAATCTGTATTTCTTCATCCAATAATTCGTTTATTCTTTCTACAGCTGTTAAACCTCCTTGTATCTGAGTAAATCTTTCTGCAAGCTGCCTTAAAGGTTCAAAAAGTCTTTGGGAATATAAAATAAAAGTTGTTAATGTTCCTAAACCAATATTTCCAGAAGTAACAAGATATCCTCCAACTGCCAAAACCAAGGAAACTGCGGCGAGAGAAATCCATTCTATAAATGCCGAAATACTACTGTCATAAAATATTGTTCCATTAACTGCTTTCTTATAAGCAACTCCAGTTTTGGAAAATTTCTTGCTATTAAAAGCCTCTCTTCTGAACATCTGAACGACTTCTAAACCTTGAAGATTCTCTTGAAAATCAGAGTTTAGTTGAGACAATTCTTCCCTTACTTGATAATTGGCTTTTCTGTAACGTTTTTGAAGCCAAATAATAAAATATGAAACTGGGATTTGGGTCAAAAGTAATATGATGGCAAGCCCCCTATCAATTGACAGCATTGTTAATGAAATTACTATCAGACTGACGAAGTCAGCAATGACTCCAACTGCCCCACTACCAAAAACCTCGGCTAAAGCATCAACATCATTTGTTAATCTTGTTAATAATTTCCCCACAGGCATTTTATCGTGATACCTAAGAGATAAAGATATTGAATGATCAAAAAGTTCCCTTCTTATTCTTGCTGTCAAACGTTGTCCCACTGCTTGGATATTATAAGTTTGGTATCCCTGCAGAACTAATCTAAATATAACAGTTATAAATAAGGTTAATATAATGGCATTTATCGACTGCCCAAAGAAAGTTTTACTTAGCCAAACATCTGTAGTTTCGTTCTTTAGAATAGTAATTGCTTGACCAACTAAAAGTGGTTGAATAGCTCCAGAGAAAGAAACAGGTAACAAAACTATCAAGATTAGATAGATTGTTTTTTTATCTTTAGTTAAATATTTACCTAACTTTTTAATCCTTCTAAAATCTTTAAAAAACATTTAGCTAATCTTCTATAAAGCATTAGTTGATTCTATTGATAAAATAGTATCTCTGAGATGATTATCATCTAACCTCATAGATAAAGGATTTCCAATTAATCTTGCAGTCGAGTAATAAAGATCATCTATTTTAATTAAACCATTCTCTTTGAGAGTCTTTCCGGTTGCCACCAAATCAACTATTGCCTCTGCCATACCTGTAATAGGACCAAGCTCGACTGATCCTGTCAAATGAACTATTTCTACAGGAATATTTAATTCTTCAAAATAAGATCTAGCTGTTTTTATAAATTTACTTGCTACTTTACAATTCGCTGGAAGATCAGTTGGTTTTAAATAATTGCTATTTTTCTTAACCGCTAACGACATATGACAACCCCCAAATCCTAAATCTAATAATTTTGCGACTTTTAATTCAGATTCTCGTAAAACGTCATACCCAACAATACCCAAATCAGCCTGACCATAACTTACATAAACAGGCACATCTCCATTTCTTACTAATAAAGCTTTTGCCCGTTTGCAAATTGATTCAAAGGTTAATGATCTGTTATTTTCTTCCAACGCATTAGAGAAATCTAACCCAGCTTTTTTAAAAGTTGAAATTGAATCTTTTAACAGAGCTCCTTTTGGTAAAGCTATAGTAATCATAGATCAATTTCTTCCAAGGATTCTTCATTCTAATTTAACAATGGAATTTAATAAAGCTCGAAATATAATCGGACTTAGAGTCTTAAGTGATAACGTCATTTGGTTATGGGAAAAAGATAAATCAGTAGTAGTTGTAGATCCATCTATTCACGAACCGGTTGATAGATATATAGATGAAAACGATTTGCACCTAAAAGCTATTTTGCAAACTCATCATCATTCAGACCATATTGGAGGGACGAAGTCCCTTATTGAAAAATGGCCAAATGTAAAAGTGATTGCTTCCTCCAAAGAAAAAAAGCGAATCCCTTTTCAAAATATATCTGTTGAAGATGGAGAAACTTTAAACATTTTAGGGGAAGAAGTAAAAATAATTGAAGTATTAGGTCATACAAGCTCACATATTGCCTTCTTTTTGAATGGGGAAAATCCTGTTCTTTTTATTGGCGACACATTATTTTCTGGAGGCTGTGGAAGAATTTTTGAGGGAACTTATCAACAAATGTATTCTTCACTAGAAAGAATCAAATCTTTACCAAAAAATACTCTGATATATTGTGCACATGAATATACAAAGGAAAATATATTGTGGGCATTGAATCTCAAGCCAAAAGATCAAGATATAAAAAATAAACTTTCGGAAGTTGAAAAAAAACTTTCACTTAATGAATTGACAATTCCATTTTTACTTGATGAAGAGATGAAAATAAACCTTTTCTTAAGAGCAAAAAATTTAGAAGAATTTACTTTTTTAAGAGCAAATAAAGATTTATGGGTTTAAATAGATAGGTATCTTCTTAAACAAATGTCCCCCAAACAAGTAATTAAAACATCAAATGCTCCAGATCCAGTAGGACCTTATAATCAAGCAATAAAAGCTGGGGATTTTATCTATTGTTCTGGTCAAATTGCTATAGACCCAGCTTTAAATGAAATAACATGTTTAGGTGATATAGAGAAGGAAACTATTCAAGTTTTAAAAAATCTTGCAGAAGTTCTTAAAGCTGGTGGAGCCAAAATAGAGGATGTAATAAAAACAACTATTTACTTAACGGACTTAAGTAATTTTCAAATTGTCAATAAAATATATAGTGATTTTTTTAATATAGAGAATCCTCCAGCAAGGGCCTGTGTGGAAGTTTCATCCCTACCAAAAGGAGTTTTAGTTGAAATAGAATGCGTCGCATTTCTAGATTAATTTCTAATTATTGAGAAATTTGAAATATGAACCAATTGTGCACCATAGTTGTATAGATTATTAGTTGATAATTCATCTTTGATCTATGTCAGCAGCAAAGCTTAATATAGATGAACTAGAAGCAGGTTATCCTTTATTTTGCAAAGCTCTTAGACTATTAATCTTAAAGGGAAACTCAGTTAAAGATATAGAAAAGACAGTGTGTTGGGGTCATCTTGAGACTTTAAATAGATGTCTACCTGGTAGATATAAAGCCCCAACATATTTAATGGCTTTAATCAAAAGAGATATTGCAAAGCCTAATAATTATTAAAAAGGACTAATACTCTATATAAAATTTATCAATATCCATTGAAAAGTCTTTTTCCTTTTCTGATATTTCTTTATTATCTAAAAATATTGAAAGACTTACAAAATTCTTACCGAAGCTGATATTTGGATAGATATCCCTTTCTTTGCATAATTTCTCAATTTCCCCCATGAATTTACTAATTTTTGAGTATTGATCAAATTCAAATCTTTTTTCAATCCTCAAAGGTGATTCTCTTTCATTCCACATTACATTCTTTATTCAAGACTAATTACACTATACATTCAACAAAGTTTCTGAATAAATTTTTGAAGTTAAAGTTTTTAGTCACTCTCCCAATAATCAATAATACCTCCAATTGTTAAATCCGTTTGAACTTCTGGGTTAGGGCATGCAAATCTCGCAGCAGAGCCACTGGCAGTAAAAACCCAGTTACCTTCTCTAGCACCAACAGGATCAACAGCAACTAATTTCTTGCCCTTATTATTTTCCAAAATTCTTAAATTCATATGTCCTAAGCCAGCGACTCTTTGAGTACATACCATTCTTCCTAATACCTTCATAATTTCCATAATTTATATCCTCCTTTTTTATGACTTGTCAGGATCCCAATGATCAATTATTCCAACAATCGTTAAATCGCTTGGATAAGATTTGCTTCCAGCTGCTTCCCTAGCAGCAGAACTTCCAACACAAATAACCCAATCTCCTGGCTTACAGCCAACAGCATCAACTGCAACTTTTTTAGAAGAACCATCTAATACAACCTGCAGATGTTTATGTTCAAAACCAGGAATCCTATTGGTAGAAACAAGTGGTTTTACAACCTTGCAAATCAACATAATTAGTGAGCCTCCTCTGTTTTTTTATCTAAAGACATTCCAATAATTTTGGCGGAATGAATGTTGTCCCTATCTCTAATAGTAGAGCAAGTATGTAACAAACCTTGATCAACTAAATTTTTATATCTAATTGATATCGCATTATTAACTCTTTCACAATCTTTTATTGCCCTCTCTTTTGCACCAGGCACTTTCCCAGAGTAATCAAATCTTATTACTACTGGAATAGGTAGATCTTGAGAAACATTTAATCCAGAAAAAATCTTCACTCCTACATCTAAATCTGGAGCCCCTTCTTCGACTGTATCTAAATGAGCAAAATAAGTTAAATTTCTGAGATGTACTTCTTTAAAACCTATACCTACTCCAATAAACCTCTCTGCATGTCCAATATCTTCATAGGAACCATTATGAAAACTCTTTACAAAATCAATTTGAGAAATATTATTGACAATTAATTTATACATAAATTTTTCCAGTCCACTGAGTTTATCTTTTGAAGATTGTTTAGAAATTATTTGGCAAATTTCTCTTTCTGCATCCTCTCTTGAGAAATTTATTGTTGAATTATAAATTTCCAAAGTAGAAATAGTTTTTTCTAAATCAATCCCTCCATCCCTTGTTGACAAATGTATTTTTAATGAATCAGTGTCTGTATCAAGTCCAATTAACATTAAATCCACAGAAGCACCACAGCAAAAGCTATTCTCTACAGCCTCTTTGAAAGCATATAGTTTACTTCTACCTTCTTCTGCCGCTAACTCGTCATTACTCCCATGAGCTGCACATCCCTGATGCAAAGGATCTACAGAACTAAAATGATAAGTTACAACTTTTAAATACCTAGTATCTTTATGCGCTTCATTAGGGATATTCTCTCTATATCTTTTATGTTCAGTTTTTACCCATCGATTAACGGTATTTTCAATATCAAATAGTGCTCCAGCATGGGATCTTCTTCTTACTGAACTAAAAGGTATTCTCATTACATAAGCAATTGAATGAGCTAATC
>CACAYX010000036.1 GCA_902536775.1 uncultured Prochlorococcus sp. | reverse complement strand
AGTCTCTGAATTAATCACTCAAAGGGAAGAAGAAGAGAATCTCCAGAGAGAAGCTGAACTAAGATTAGAAGCAGAACAAGCTGAGCGTGCGGCAGAAGATGCAAGATTAAGAGAGCTTTATCCCCTTCCCGAAGATGAAGAAGAATATGGAGAGGAACAATACGAAGTAGAAGAATTCACGGATAATGATCCATTAGAGACTGTTCAAGATACTGAGATATCTGCCAAAGAGGAGAAAAAACGGTGACACAACAAATCCCTGTTTTGCGTGTATGCATTTCATGTAGAAAAACATATGACCGGAAAGATCTTTTAAAGATTACTAAAGATTATAAGCAAGGCATCATGCTTCAAAAGGGAATGGGGAGATCAGCTTACATTTGCAAGTCAAAAAAATGTTACTCAGATTCCAAGATCAAAAAAAAGCTTCAAAAAGCTTTAAAAACATTTTTAGAGCCTGAATTTGTTGAAATTTTTGAAAAAGAAATTACAAGCTACAATAACTATCCCCATTAAGGGAATATAATTAAAATTAAATCCTCTTCAATTTCAAAAGAGTACAAATCAGATTAAATGACTATCAGCGATAAAATCAGAATTTATGAACTTTCCAGAGACTTAAATCTGGAAAATAAAGATATATTGGATGCCGCTCAAAAACTTTCAATTTCGGTAAAAAGCCACAGCAGTTCAATTAGTGCAGAGGAAGCAAAAAAAATAAAAAATCTTATTAATAAAAAAAATTCAGATAAAACAATTCTTTCTATTAAAAAACCTTCGACTAAAAAAGAAAATTATAAACAAAACAAAGAAAATGAATCTTCAGTTATCTCTTCTATGAAAGGGAAACCTCTTGAAGACAATTCAAAAAAAAAGCCATTGTTGATTAAACCTCTTAATAAACCTGAGAGTCAAAAAATAATTTCGAATAAACCTACAATTCTCAATAAACCGACAAATACAAACAGTTCACAATCTCGAGCAAATCTTACAAATAAAAATATAAATAGTAAACCTTCACAGAATTTAAATCAAGATAAAAAAACTTTTGCAAATAACACAACCCCACCTATAAATAGCCCATCGAAACCTCCTATTCAACTAATTGCAAAGCCTAAAAATATAAATAATAATGTTAAATCTAATGAATCTTCCCAGAACATCTCAAGTGCAGGGGATAAAAGACGGCTATCAAATAAACCTGATCAAAATACGAACAAACCTACAACAAAAAACTTTAATAATAGAATGAAAACCCCTGAGCTCGTAGGAGCTCCAATAAGAAGACAAGATCCAAAAATAAATCCCAATAAGCAAAATAACAATAAGCAAAACATTGCTTTTAAACAAACTGTCTCAAACAGACCTGGCATGCCCAATAGGCCTGGTTTAAGAAACAAACCTTCAGATCAAGGCAGACCTGGCTCATTTAATAGGCAAGGCAATCCCAATAGAACTGGTTCTCCCAACAGACCTGGCATGCCCAATAATAGGCCTGGTTCTAAATTTAATGGCCAAAATTCTTCTGGCATAAGGAAGCCAGTATCACCTAACGAACTTTTACAACTTCAAAAAAATAGTAACTCTGAAAAAGACAACCTAGGTAAAAAGAATAACGCAAAACAAAATATCGATGCACCTAAGCAGAAGGCGAAAGCTCCTAATATTCGTCCAAATGCTACTCCAAGTTCCAAAAAACCTCCTCATAGAGCATTTACAAATAGTTCAAAGAAAACTGGAAAGACAGACTGGGACGATAGCGCAAAACTTGAAGCATTAAGAAGCAAAAATACCCAAAAACAAAGACAGAAAGTTCATATTATTGGTGAAAATGATGATTCATTAACATCTGAAACTAGTGGATATTCAGGCGAAAAAATTTCAATCTTATCAGCTAGTTTGGCGCGTCCAAAGAAAGAAAAGTCGGATGAATCCAAATCTCAAAAAACTATAAAACAATTTAAAAAGAAGAAAAAAGAAACTACTAGGCAAAGACAGAAAAGAAGAGCTATGGAATTAAAGGCTGCTAAAGAGGCCAAACAAGTAAGACCTGAAATGATAATCGTGCCCGAAGATAATTTAACAGTCCAAGAATTAGCCGATAAATTAAGTCTTGAAAGTTCTGAAATAATCAAATCTCTTTTCTTTAAAGGAATAACTGCAACTGTTACTCAATCACTTGACTTGGCAACTATTGAGACAGTAGCAGAAGAATTTGGTGTACCTGTTTTGCAAGATGATATCCAAGAAGCTGCTGAAAAAACAGTTAATATGATTGAATCTGAAGATATTGATAATCTAATAAGAAGACCACCCGTTATTACAGTTATGGGTCATGTAGATCACGGCAAAACAAGTCTTCTAGATACTATCAGAGAATCAAGAGTAGCTTCGGGGGAAGCAGGGGGCATCACTCAACACATAGGAGCTTATCAAGTTGAATTTGAACATGAATCTCAAAAGAAAAAATTAACATTTCTTGATACCCCTGGTCATGAAGCCTTTACTGCAATGAGAGCAAGGGGTACAAAGGTTACTGATGTAGCTGTTCTTGTAGTTGCTGCAGATGATGGTTGCAGACCTCAAACTCTAGAAGCTATAAGTCATGCAAGAGCTGCAAAAGTACCAATTGTTGTCGCAATCAATAAAATTGATAAAGAAGGAGCATCTCCAGACAGGGTAAAGCAGGAACTATCAGAAAAAGATTTAATTGCTGAAGATTGGGGAGGAGATACAGTAATGGTTCCAGTAAGTGCTATCAAAAAACAAAACATTGATAAATTACTCGAAATGATTTTATTAGTTTCAGACGTGGAAGATCTACAAGCTAACCCAGATAGATTTGCAAAAGGTACAGTTATTGAAGCCCACCTAGATAAAGCCAAAGGGCCAGTGGCTACTTTATTAGTACAAAATGGAACCTTGAAATCTGGAGATGTTTTGGCTGCGGGTTCAGTCCTTGGAAAAATTAGGGCCATGGTTGATGAACATGGTAATAGAATAAAAGAAGCAGGACCATCATTCCCAGTGGAAGCATTAGGTTTCAGTGAAGTACCCACTGCAGGAGATGAATTTGAAGTCTACCCTGATGAGAAAACTGCTCGAGCCATTGTCGGAGAAAGAGCAACAGATGCTAGAGCCATAAAATTAGCTCAGCAAATGGCCTCTAGAAGAGTCAGCTTATCATCCTTATCAACTCAAGCAAACGATGGAAATCTAAAGGAGTTAAACTTAATTCTCAAAGCTGATGTTCAAGGTAGTGTTGAAGCGATATTAGGATCACTAGAGCAATTACCAAAAAATGAAGTTCAAGTCAGAGTTCTACTTTCTGCTCCTGGAGAAATAACTGAGACAGATATAGATCTCGCTGCTGCATCTGGGTCAGTAATCATTGGATTTAACACCTCATTAGCTTCTGGCGCGAAGAGAGCAGCTGATACTAATGACGTTGATATAAGAGAATATGAAGTTATCTATAAACTCTTAGAAGATATTCAGTTGGCCATGGAAGGGTTACTTGAACCAGATCTTGTCGAAGAATCATTAGGGCAAGCTGAAGTTAGAGCAACTTTCGCAGTAGGCAAAGGAGCTATTGCGGGGTGTTATATAAAAACTGGTAAATTACAAAGGAATTGTTCGCTGAGAGTTATTAGATCAGAGAAAGTAATATTTGAGGGTAATTTAGACTCTCTTAAAAGAGCTAAAGATGATGTAAAAGAAGTAAATACAGGATTTGAATGTGGAGTTGGCTGCGATAAATTCTCTTCTTGGATTGAAGGCGATTTAATCGAAGCATTCAAATTTGTGACCAAAAAGAGGTCTTTATCACAATAATTAAACATCTAACTTATTAATCTTTATTTCTGTCAAAGATTAATAAAGTAGGAAATATTACACAAGCACCTATCTGTATGAGAAGGTTATTTTGCTGTAATTCAGTTCCACTTGCAATTCTGGAGAGCATTATTAGAAGTCCTAAAAATGCAGAACCGCTAAAAGCTATCCACAATATTCTTCTTAATCCCTTGAAAGGAGCTTGGGATTCCTTTAATAATTTCTTTTTCAATTCAGGATCTATTTTTGACATAAATTCTTTCAATTATAAAATTAAGTCTATATGAAAAATCCAATATTTAATTTGGCCGGTGTAGCTCAGCGGTAGAGCAACTGTCTCGTAAACAGTAGGTCATTGGTTCAATTCCAATTATCGGCACTTACAAAGCAAATTAAAATACTAAATTATCCTGTTAGATATTATGCTAGAAAATCTGAAGCATCAAATATATCTAGATAGATAGATGGATTTAAACTTCTCAAAGTATGCTGGATTTATATAATTTCTGATATCTGAATTAAATAAAATTTTCGCAAGTATTTTCTTTGGATTTTTAATTTCTCCAAATTAGTAATAAAGTAGTTAGATTCTTAAAGAAATAAATTCATTAAATTTCATGACATGAATTTTAATCTGAAGTTCGAAAAATTAAATAAAAAAAATTACCAAAGAAAGCACTATGGAAAAATACTTACTGTAAGATTGCCATGTAATCCAATATTTCCAATAGGTCCTATTTATTTAGCTGATCATATTCATAAATGTTTTCCAGGTTTAGAGCAGCAATTCATTGATCTAGCAATAATTCCATCTAATAAAGTTTCCAAATATTTAGCCAGAAAAATTGATCAATTTAGACCACATCTAATTATTTTTTCATGGAGAGATATACAAATATATGCACCTGTTGATGGTAGAAGTGGAAATCCGCTACAAAACTCTTTTGAAGTTTTCTACTCAAAAAATATCCTTAAAAAAATTAGAGGTTCCTGGGGAGGATTGAAATTAATTGCATCTCATTATGGAGAAATATATAGAAATACTTCTTTAGTCAAGATGGGACTAAAAAGAGCACAAAAATACAATAAAAACATAAAAGTAATTTTAGGAGGTGGGGCTGTTAGTGTCTTCTATGAACAATTGGGAAATCTTCTCCCAAAGGGAACTTTAATTTCAGTTGGCGAGGGAGAAAATCTCATAGAAAAAATTATTAGAGGAGATTCAATAAAGGAAGAAAGATGTTATGTTGCTGGAGAAAAACCTCGCAACAAATTAATACATGAACAACCTACAGGCACTGTTAAAACTGCCTGCGACTACAAATATATTAAATCAATATGGCCTGAATTTAATTGGTATATAGAAGGTGGTGATTATTACGTAGGGGTACAAACAAAAAGAGGTTGTCCTCATAATTGTTGTTTCTGTGTTTACACAGTTGTGGAGGGGAAGCAGGTTCGGGTTAATCCTGTGAAGGAAGTAATCAAAGAAATGAAGCAATTATATGATCTTGGAGTAAGGGGATTTTGGTTCACAGATGCGCAGTTTATTCCAGCCAAAAAACATATTGAAGATGCAAAAATACTTTTGAAAGCAATTAAGGACCAAGGCTGGAATGATATTAATTGGGCGGCATACATCAGAGCAGATAATATTGATGCTGAGCTAGCTCAGCTTATGGTTGATACAGGTATGAGTTATTTTGAAATAGGTATCACCTCGGGATCTCAAGAACTGGTTAGAAAAATGAGATTAGCGTATGACCTTGAAACTGTATTAAATAATTGCAGAATGCTAGTCAAATCAGGTTTCAAGAATCATGTTTCAGTCAATTATTCATTTAATGTTTTTGATGAAACGCCAAGCACCATAAGACAAACAATTGCTTACCATAGAGAATTAGAAAATATTTTTGGTAAAGGCTTAGTTGATCCAGCTATATTCTTTATAGGTTTGCAACCACACACTCTTCTTGAGAAGTACGCCTTGGAACATAAAATTTTAAAGCCAAATTATAATCCAATGAGCATGATGCCCTGGACAGCGAGAAAACTTCTTTGGAATCCAGGCTCGCTAGGGAAAAAACTTGGTCAGGTTTGCTTAGAAGCTTTTGATAATCCAGAAGACGAATTTGGCAAAACAGTTATCGACATTCTTGAGAGAGAATATGGAAAGTGTTCCTTAAAAGAATCACTAAAAGTCCGTCCTTTAGCAGAAAGGAAATTAGCTTATTCCAAATAATAAATTCAATCGTTATTAATCCTCTTTCTCAATTGAACTTGAAATTCCTTTAGATTTTAATGATTCTGAGTAAAATTCTGCTGGCTCTAAATCACAAACAATTACTAAACCCACACCAGTATTATGTGCTTCAAGCATTATGGCAATAGCATCTTGTTCACTAAGTTGCGGTACAACTTCTCGCAGTGAAATAGTGACATACTCCATAGAATTAACTGGGTCATTATGAAGTAAAACCTTATATTTTGGAGATTTATTTTTTAATTCAGCAGGTTTCTTTTCAATTACTGCTGAATTATTATTAACACTTTGTTCTAACTTTATAGATAGCATTAAATTTATTGGAGTTTAAATTGTACTAATAATTATATATTAATTATTCTTTCCATTGCATCAAGAACGTTTGATCTTGAGTTAAATGCTGACAAGCGAAAATAACCCTCCCCTGCTAATCCAAATCCGCTCCCAGGTGTTCCCACTACACTAACTTTTTGGAGAAGGAAATCAAAAAAGTCCCAAGATGTCATTTGATCTGGAACTTTAATCCAGATATAAGGAGCATTGTCCCCACCATAAACTTTATATCCTGAATTCTGAAGTTTATTTTTCATTATTTTTGCATTTTCCATATAAAAATCAATTAAACCTCTCACCTGTTTCTTCCCTTCAAAAGAATAAACAGCCTCTGCACCTTTCTGAACTACATAACTTACTCCATTGAACTTTGTAGATTGACGCCTATTCCAGAGAGGCCATAACTCTATTTCCTTATTTGTTGAGCTCAAACCTTTGAGATTTTTAGGTATTACTGTAAAAGCACATCTAACTCCAGTGAATCCTGCATTCTTTGAAAAAGATCTAAATTCAATAGCACAATCCTTTGCTCCCTCAATCTCATATATTGAATGCGGAATATCATTATCTTTAATAAATGCTTCATAAGCTGCATCAAAAAGTATTAAGGATTTGTTTTGAAGAGCATAGTCAACCCACTTTTTCAATTCTGCCTTATTAATCGTTGCTCCAGTAGGATTATTAGGAAAACAAAGATATAAAATATCCACTTTTTTTTCAGGTAGTTCTGGCAAAAAGTTATTTCCCTCGTTTATTGCAAGATATGTCAATCCTTGATAAGTACCATTTTCAAGTGAATCACCAGTTCTGCCTGTCATAACGTTACTGTCTACATAAACTGGGTAAACAGGATCTGTTACGGCAATTGAATTATCTTTGCCAAGAATATCTAAAATATTGCTACTATCGCATTTTGAACCATCAGAAACAAAGATTTCTTCAGGTGTGATTTGACAGCCTCTCGAAATATAATCATGCTCAGATATTTTTTCTCTGAGCCAAGAATAACCTTGTTCTGGTCCATAACCTCTAAAACCATCCATAGTTCCCATTTCATCTAAAGCTTTAGCCATAGCCTCTATACATGCTCTAGGCAATGGTTCTGTAACATCTCCAATACCAAGCTTAATAATTGCAGCATTCTTATTTGATTGAGAATATATTTTTACCCTTTTAGCAATTTCAGGGAATAAATACCCTGCTTTGAGTTTTAAATAATTTTCGTTTACTTGAACCACTTTAGAAAAAAAATTTCACCAATATTAGAATAATGTATCAACGTGCTTTAGTGGTGATTAGATGTTAATATTATCTTAGTTATGACTAATTTCAGATATGGTCATAGCTAGGTTTCAATTAGCT
>CACAYX010000035.1 GCA_902536775.1 uncultured Prochlorococcus sp. | reverse complement strand
GAATCTTTTCTTGGTTCATCATTAATACCAATTGTTTTGACAGAATTTTGATTCATTAAATATAGATTAATTGAGTAGCCTTATAAATCTAGAGGATAATTTCAAAAATATAAACAAAAAAATAACTCAAATAAGATCATTAATTGCTTTATCCAATCTAGAAGTATGATTTGTATTTCTGAGTAATTCAAAATCCTTAAAATCAAAGCCCGGGCCAACACAACAACTCACTAAAGTAAATTCGCCTGTACTTTTTGCAGCTTGCCAAAATCCAGATGGGATCATTTCTACTGGATTATTGGAATCTAAAATTAAATTACTTATTAACTTATTATCATTATCTAGGCACCATAAATTCAGAGGGTCCCCCCTTAGATAAATCCAAATTTCATCAGCATTTTTTACTCTGTGCCAAGCACTTTTTGCATCTCTCTCCAAAAGATAATAAATTCCTGTAATAAAGTTTCTACTTTGGCCATCTTCCCTTATTAGAGAATTCTCACTCCTTACTATCTCTCTAAACCATCCACCCTCAGGATGAGGAGATAAATTGAATTGTTTAATTATTTCTATGTTTTTTTTATTAGGATTCACTTCACAAAATATCTTTTAAATTTCTCTTATACTTAAAAGCTAACTTAAAAAAACCAAAATAAACTATATTTTCTAAAAAATTAAGCACAAATAACTGACAAATCTACAAAATTTTTATTTTCATCTGCCAGTTCAGTAATGATTCTATTGAGCCATTCAGAGGTCGTTTCACAATAGCCTACATTTAAAATAGTTTTTTGCTTTGCTTTTTCTTCTTTATTCATAGTTAAAGTATTTTTATATAAGTTAGTCTTTAATTAAATCTATGTGAATAAGTCTTAATTACTATCTATTTTAAAAAGTTGTATTTAATACATATTTAAGAACTGCTAGTAAACAAATAAAATTAAATCGTTGACAAGAAAATGTATACAAGTAAGAGTAGAAAAAATTTATTATTTAACCTATGAATAACATCAAGATTGAGGAATTGATGAAAGTAAGGTTCGATGGTATTGCTAATAGAATTGGGCAATTAAGCAAAAGGGAAAGTGAGTCTTTATTACTTGAGCATCTTGAGTGGTTGGAGGGAGGATGGGAGACTGAAGAAATCTTATTTTTAAAAAAGCCCTACAGAAAATGGTGGTTCTAACTCCACTTCTATAAATAATTAATGATGGCCTAAGGGACCAGGGCCAGAGCCTATTTTATAAGAATTGTCTAAAGATTTCTCAACAAATAATTTCGCTTTTTGTATAGAATCTAATAGATCAAAACCTAAAGCCTTGTAACCACAAATAGCAGCACTCAAAGTACAGCCGCTACCGTGGGTATTTTTTGTATTTATAAAATTATTAAATAGCCACTCTTTTCTACCATTTAAGTCAAGGAAAAAATCCTTCCCTTTCATATCTTTTAAACCGCCACCTTTTATAAGTACCGCTTTAGCTCCAAGACTAATAATTTTTCTTGCTGAATTTTCGATATCTTCTTTACTCCTTATTTCTAAATCAGAAAGTAGATTTGCTTCATAAATATTTGGAGTTACCAAATCAGCAATTGGTAATAAGAGTTTTTTATAAGCATTAATAGCAGAATCTTCCAGTAATTTAGAACCAGTTCTTGTAACCATTACTGGGTCAATAATTTTGGTTATTTTGTATGTATTTAATTTTGAAGCAGTATCATTAATTATCCTTTCATTTAATAACATTCCAGTTTTTAAGGCATCAATACCAAAATCAGCAAATAAAGTATCTAACTGATTTAATAAAGTATTCTTCTCTACTGGTTGAACGCATGTAACCTCTATACTATTTTGTGCTGTAATACATGTAATAACAGAACATCCATGCACTTTAAGGGCCATGAAAGTTCTCAAGTCAGCCTGTATGCCTGCTCCACCCCCGGAGTCACTACCGCCTATTGAAAGTGCAATTTTAGAATACATAATTTATTAACTTGTTTTTGAAAGTACTATAAGTAAATTTTAATTTAAATCAGAAATCTGAATATGCATTAAAAAAATCTAACTCCAATTCCATAGCTCTCCTGTATAAATATTTAGCCTGATTAATATCATATTTTTCTTTATTAGTCTCAATAAGAATTTCAAGTGAATCTGCTAGCTTTTCAAAGCTCTCATCAGAATAAGTAATTATCCATTCTTTATATTTAGTGTCAAAATCCCCCTCATACAAACTTTTTCCTATCCAAGAATAAAGTCGCATACATGGAGTCATTGCAAACATTATTTCAACGGAGCTAAGTCTTTTGGAAGTATCATCAAGAAAATCTGTATAATTTTTAGTGGCTTTTTTTATATAGTTATTAGACAAATCAATGTCCCATTCTTTTGCATACGTTTCATGAAGTATTAACTCCTCTGAAACGCCCATTAACAGTTCACTTAACTTCCTTATTGAGTACTTATCTTTTGCTTTGGAAACAGCAAGACCATAAGCCTTAGCAAAAGTCTCTAAAAAGAAATAATCTTGAGCTAAATATTCTTGAAATATATTTTTAGGGAGACTTCCATTCTTTAAACCTTGAACAAATTTTGTATTTAAACTTAGTAAAGCAATCTCATAATTATCCTCCCAAAGTTTTTTTGTTATTTTCATTTTTTTGATTTTTTAGTTATTCTAAGATTTTTTACCTACAAACTTAATCTTATTTTTCTAGGATTAAAAGAAAAAATTATGAAAGAAATAAATATTTTATGGTTTAAGAAAGATTTAAGAATTTTTGATAACGAAGCTCTCTGTGAGGCTATAAAAGATAATGATATTTTACCTATCTATATTATTGAGTTAGATATTTGGAGCCAAAATACTCATTCAGATAGACAATGGCAATTTTGCAAAGAAAGTTTAATAGATTTAAGAAATGCACTTACTGAGATTGGACAACCATTAATTATTAGGACTGGAAATGTTACTAATATTTTTGATGAAATTAGTTCAAAATTTAAAATCAAAGGTATATATAGCCATCAAGAAACCGGAGATTGGCTTACTTATAAAAGAGATCAAAAAGTAAGAGAATGGGCTTTAAGCAAAAATATTATTTGGAAGGAATTTCTACAATTTTCAGTTTTTAGAGGAAATTTAGATAGGAATAACTGGTCTAAAAAATGGCAAGAAAATTCCGAAAAAAACTTACTTAAAGCTCCATTAAGAATTAATTCTATTAACTTTAATATTGGAGAAATACCCTCAGACGAAATTTTTACCTTTAAAAAAGGAATTTGTCCAGGAAGAATGCAAGGTGGAAGAAAGAAAGGTTTAGAGAGAATGCAATACTTCTTTAGTAATAAATTAGATTCTTATTCAAAAGATATATCTAGCCCAGAAAAATCATTTGATAGTTGTACAAGACTATCCCCATATATTTGTTGGGGATGTATTTCATTAAAAGAAATTTTTAAAAAGGCAAATATATCAAAAAACAATAATTCCAGGATGTTAAAAAGCAGATTAACTTGGCATTGTCATTTTATTCAGAAACTTGAAAGTGAACCAGAACTAGAGTTTAGGGAATACCATCCTTTTTTTAAAAATATTAGAGAAAAAAATAATGAATTACTTTATTCATGGAGTTCAGGCAATACGGGCTTTCCTTTTATAGATGCATGTATGCGTTCATTAAATTTCAATGGATGGATTAACTTTAGGATGCGAGCGATGTTAATGTCTTTTGCTAGCTATAATTTATGGCTACCATGGCAAGATTCAGGTTCTGAATTAGCAAATAAATTTGTAGATTATGAGCCTGGAATACATTGGAACCAATGCCAAATGCAATCTGGAACTACGTCTATAAATACCAATAGAATTTATAATCCTATTAAGCAGGGAAAAGATCATGATCCTCAAGGTAAATTTATAAAAAAATGGATACCAGAATTAAAGGATATATCACTTAATTTCATTCATGAACCATGGCTATTATCTAGATTTAATCAAGAAGAATATGAACAAATTAATTACATAAGACCAATAATTGACATCCCAAATAGTACTAAAACTGCAAAGAAGAAAATTCAGGAAATCACTAAAAAGGATGGATATTGGGATATCTCAAAAGAAATTTATTTAAAGCATGGCTCTAGAAAAAGGCTTAGAAAAAACATAAATAATAAAAAAATTGTTTCTAAGGAAAAGGAAAAACAATACGAACTGAAATTAGATTTCTAAATTTTATTGTCAGAAATTTCCAGATTACTTTTAGCTCCTAGGAAAGTTTTTTAAATTTTGAAATTAAATATATAAACCCACGATGAACTAATGCAACCTTTAATGTATTCATTAGATTTTATTAATTATGTCTGAAAGATTTGAATGGGACGATACCAATAGTTCAGGTATATGGTGGAGTACTAATGTAAGTATCAGAGACGAGTGCATTTTGCTCAAAGAAGATACTAAATGCGAAGATTCTGATATAGTCGAACTTCTTAGGAGTATTGCACAAAATATTGAAGATAATGGCCTTTAATTTTTAAAAGCATATTCACTTTATTAGAGATTTTCAATTCCTTTTACAGCTTTTATTAATTCGATACTTATACCTTTTTCACTCATTGAATGACCAGCATCATTAACAATAATTAATTCAGAATTCTTTAATTTCTTATTTAGATCCCAAGCACTCCTAACAGGACATACAACGTCATACCTCCCCTGAATTATTTTTGTAGGAATCGATTCTATTGTTTTTATATTTTTCAAAATAAAATCATCTTCTAAGAAAATATTATTAATAAAATAATGACATTCGATCCTTGCAAAGGCATCTGAAAAAGAATTAACTTCAGACTTATCAAAATCAAATTTTTTATTTATTAAATGACTCGTTGAGAGTTCCCATTTTGTCCAAGCTGCTGCTGCTTTTGATCTAAGATTCGCATCTGAAGATGTTAGATATTTATAAAAAGAACTTATTAAATCATTTCTTTCTTCTTTTGGTATTACAGAAATATATTCTTCAAATTCATCGGGGAATATCTCACTTGCACCATATTGATAAAACCATAACAATTCAAACTTTCTACATAAAAATATTCCTCGCAAAGTTAAGCTGATAACTCTTGAGGGATTTTTAATAGCATATATAAGTGAAAGTGTTGAGCCCCAAGATCCACCAAACAAATGCCAAGTATCTATTTTTAAAAGAATCCTTAATTTCTCTATATCATCAACTAAATGATTGGTCGTATTTTCTTTTAATTCGGAGAAAGGAGTTGAAGAACCGCACCCTCTTTGGTCAAATTGAATAATATCGAATTTATCTGGGTCAAAGTATCTTCTATATCTTGGTTGACTTCCTCCTCCTGGACCTCCATGAATAACAAGAATTTTTTTGCCATTTGGATTACCAGATCTTTCCCAATAAATAGTATGAATATCACTTACTTGTAAAAAACCCTTTTCACGTACTTCAATTTTTGGAAACAAGACTTGATCTTTCATTTTGAAATATTCTTAATCACTTTATTAATCCATAATATCCAAAAAGAAGTCTAGTTTAGAAGAAATTTGTTAAACAAAAAAAGGACTGCTTGTACAGTCCTTTTTAATATTTGATTTCCTACTTACAGGATATAAAATTACATATTTTAAAGTCTATTTAATCATAAACCTATAATACGTGAATTCGGGGATTTCTCTCGATAATTTCAGTCCCTATTGTCGCTAGTAATTATAAAGCGAAGTCTTATCAGACTAATTGATTGAACTTTAATTTTCGAATAATCCCATTCTCAGGAATACGCTTCCTATATTTTGGAATTTACTAAATTTCAGGCGGACTATCAATCATTTAGATTGCCTCCGAACTCAATATTTATAAATTACTCCTTTTTATATTTTCAGTAAATCCGTAAATATGCTGATTTACTTTTTCCTTAATTTGTAAGAGGATTTTAATGATCCTTTGTTTTTTATAGATAAATATAAAAATTAAAGTCTATAATCCCTTATTTATTCAGATTCATAGAGCAAAATAGATTCAATTATTCTTTTATCACTATCAGAAAGTTTATAATCTTCTAATTTCCACTGAACAAATTTTACATACTCATCAATAGAAGGATTCTTATCCCGGCACTTACGCCACTCTCTAATCCAATCTGCCAAGGCAAAAGTTATTTTTGTAGTAAGCATATTTACCAATCAGGGTAATTAAAATCTCCTCCAATAGGTTCTTCATAAAATTCCCCTTGTTTTATACCTTTATCATATTTTTCAATTATCTTTTTTATAAGAAGCTATTGAGGGAAATAAATCTCCTATATATATGGGTTCCATTGTAATTGTTATAATAATTTTAAATATTTATTATTTTATATAAGAATTTAATAAAAAGATTATTAATATGCATTATGGATTTCATCAAAAAGAACAAGATCTTAACACTAATGGCTGTAATTGCAGTTTTATCATTTGCATTAGAAAAAGTAGGCATAATACACCCTTAAATTAATTAAGTTTATTTGTAAATCCTTCCTAATGAAATAAGTAAACCGATACTATTACTGCAAAAATAAGCAATGGAGATAATAATGTAAAAACTAAAGTTGAAAGATTAATCAGCATAAATTTTAAATAAATACACAAATTTAATAAACATCACTTTTAAGCATTTGCAATAAGTAAAATTTAAATTATTACGATATAAAAAAAATTTGAATAAAGAAAGATATAAAGAAGAATATGAAGAGGGCTCACACTTACTATGGCCTAGTGATAAAGAAGATAAAATAACTCGGCAATTTTATAAAGATTTATCTAATCTTTCAAAAAACATAAATTATAGTAAAAAGAAAAAGCTAAAACTTTTTGAACAAGTAGTTAGAATAATAAAAGGCAAAGGTTGGGATTAATTAATATTCAAACTAAAATGAAAAATTTAATGATACTAATTAGAAGTTTTTTTCTTTTAAGACCAAGATTTTTATCCACTATATTTTTTATTCCTATTCTTTATGGAATTGGCTGGGCTTTATCTCAGCCACTTTTATTGTTCAATTTTGAAAAAGATAATTTATCCTTAATTGGTACTATTATTACTTTCTTACTTTTTATCTTTTTACTCCCATATTGGTTTTACATCAAACGAAATAAATCAAGTGCTTGGATACTTATTGGGATAACAAAAGACAAATTCTTGAAAAACTTTTTCAATTTTTCTCAAGGTATTTTATTTGCTTTAGTTTTAATAGTTCTAATTCTGGTACCATTATTGCAAAAAAATTATATTTCTTGGATAGGTGAATTCTCGCCAATAATATTGTTAAATTCTATTTTACTGGGATTAGGTGTTGGATTCGCAGAGGAAATAATTTTTAGAGGCTGGTTACTAGAAGAATTAAAATTTGAATATGGTACAAAAATATCAATAGCTTTACAAGCTATAATTTTTAGCTTCGTTCATAATTTATCAAATGAGATCTTTTGGAACATAGTAGGATTACGTTTGGGATTTATTTTACTTGGGATATTTCTATCATTAGTAAAAATTAGAGAAAAAGGTTCTTTATGGAATTGCATAGGAATACATGGAGGACTAGTGGGTATTTGGTTTTTATTAAATAACGGATTAATAGAATTCAAAGAAAATACACCTTCTTTTTTAGCAGGGCCTTTTACACAAAATATTCCAAACCCAATCGGAAGCTTTAGTGCAATTTTAATATTACTTTTATTATGTATTTTTTATACCGTACAATCAAAAAAGATTTTTACTAGACGTTTTAATTAGATATAAATACGGATTGATTTTTGATTAGTAATTGTCAGATTAAAATAAAGCTTAATATTCATATGAACTTTGAGGCAGGAATAAGTTTTATTGTCTTTTTAATAATTTTTGGAGTTACAAACTATCTAATGATGTTGAGAAGATATGAAAAAGACATCAAAAAAAAGAAATATTTACAGCAGAAAAAAATTTCCAGGCTATACCCTAAAGGTTCATTTATTTTCTGAAATTAAAAAAAGTTTTTGTAGAATTTCCTCACCATTTTTTATTAGTTTTTTGCCAACCTTCATTTAACAATTTTTGCCATAATAATCTTGCTTCTTCAATAACAATTTTTTTTCTAGTTTTCATTAATGGAGGATTTTCTCCATGAATTCCCATAATAATTCCTTCTTCAATAAACATATAATCAATAGATTTATCAGAATTATCTCTATCTTTGTAGAAACGCATCACCCCTACAAAATTGGAGTCAATTAACTTAATAATATGCTTTCATTACAATTTGCGAAGGAAATATTTATTTAGTTTATTCATATTTGATATGTTTTTTCTTTTTGTCTACTTTTTTTCAATTCGCCACGTTTTTTCTTAACCTCAACTCTTTTCTTTTGTGATGCTTTAGTGGGTTGTGTATATTTTCTTAATTTAAAAGGTTTATTTAAACCATTTTTTATTATTGAACTAAATTTCATTAAAGCTAACTGCCTATTTAATAATTGATTTCTATGTTCTTGAACCGCTAAACGTAAGCAATTTTTCACTAATTTGTTTTTCAAGTTTCTCTTAAGAATTTCTTTCTGATAATCATTTAATACTTTGGAATCTTCTAAATTAAAAATAATCTCTACTCTGCTTTCAATTTTATTTACATTTTGTCCTCCAGGACCGGAGGATCTGGAAAATCGCCATTTAATTTCGTTGGATGGGATTACTAATGTTTTAGTAATTTTTAAATCCATTTTTAGTTCTTTTTAATTTAGATCTTTAAAATCATCTCCTTAATACTTTAAAACATACCTTAAAACTCGATCGGTAAATACTGGGCGGTTAAGTTAGGTAAACCGAAATTCGGTGTATTTGCCGTATCAATATCTTCGGTATTTATCCTTTCATATTTCAAAGAATTATCAGATATTGAATTTGTACTAATTCAAAGGTCACTTATGTATTCAATGTTTGATATTCTTTTTGAAACATCTTCATATCGCCCTGTATATGTTATTTCCGATAGTGAAATGAAGGAGTTAAAGAAAAACCAACATCAAGAAGAGCTTGATGAAATTACAACACAAAAAGTAAGACTTGAAGATGCTTTTAAAGCTCAACTAAAACATCTTGAAGAGAGAGAAAAAGAAGTAAAAAAAGAACTTAAAGTACTCTCAGCCTTAAAAGATAAATAATTTATTTTTAGAGAAATTACTTTTTTCAAAGACGGTTAAAAACCGTCTTTTTTTAATTCTTATAGTTTAAAGGGATCT
>CACAYX010000034.1 GCA_902536775.1 uncultured Prochlorococcus sp. | reverse complement strand
AATAGGTTCATTCAAATTTGTTTTAAGACTTAAAACACCCAAAGTAATTTGGGATAACAAGAGAAAAATAAGTGTTGTGAGATATTTCCAATTTTCATTAAGCAAACTTCTCTTATAAATTGCAATAGCAATAATCAATAAAATTGAAAAAGCAATTGGAAAAGCAAATAATTTATGTGTATTTAGAATTAGACATTGTTTATTAAAAGATAAGCATATATGTGCTGACCAGGTTGATGATAGCCTTACGCCAATAAAAGATTGAATCAGAGAAAGTAAAAGAGGAACAAAAAATAATAATCTCCACCAAATTAATGGCTTTTCAATGTCTTCATTTTCTAAATTTTGATTTATTGAAATTGTCGTAATGAGAAGTAGAAAAGCTATTAAAAGATGTCCAGTAACAGTATATGAATCAAGCAGGTTTATTACTGTTAAAGCTCCAAAGGATCCTTGGACAATAACGAGAAAAAGTAATAATGAATAAGTTTTAGGTAACCAATTTGGAATTTCATTTTTCCAAATAATTGAAAGCGCAAATTTAAAAAGAATTAATATTCCAACCAGAAAAGCATCTAGACGATGAAACCACTCTAGAAATACTCTTAGGTTCATATGTTTAAAAGGCAAAAAAGATCCATAACATAATGGCCAATCTGGACAGGCAAGTCCTGCCTCCATGACTCTCGTAGCACCCCCAATTACGATTAGTGCGATAAGTGCAAATACACTATGAATTCCCAACCTTTTAAAAATTGTCAGATATTCTGATTTATATAATTGGTTATTAATCAAATGGATAAAACCTATTATTTTGCATAATAAATTAGATTCAAAAACCAAACATTAATTAAAAATTAATATGTTTAATTTAAAAAATAATTTACTAATTTAATCTTTTTTCCCTGACAATTAACTCTAAAAAGTTATTAATAATACGCCTTTTATTTCATAAATCTTAAGAAGTTGTGAATTTAAATGTTTTTCTTTTAACAAAGGATGCAGGATTAAAAAAATTGAATATCTTGAGGTTATAAATACAAATTTTTAGAGATCAATTGTTAAATAAAAACATTTATTTAATACTAATTATTTCACTCGTTTTTGCTATATCTTTTTGGGTTGGTTTTAATGTAAATTTGCTCCCAGCGGAAGCAAGTATTAATGCACCAATTTACGATGAACTTTTTAAAATTCTCTTCATAATTGGATTAATTATTTTTATAGGAATGACAATAGCTGTTATTTATAGCTTATTTAAGTTTAGGAAAAGAAATGATCAGATAGGAGATGGTATAGCTTTAGAGGGAAATTTAAGCTTAGAAATTGTATGGACAATTATCCCCTCAATAATTGTTTTGTTAATAGGTTTATATAGCTACAACATCTACGATCGAATGGGAGGGATGAAAGAACTAAATCATAACCACGAAATGATGAGTTCTAACACTGAAAAAATATGGGCTGGAATAAGTCAAACTTCTGATAATGAAATAGCAATAAATAATTTATCAATTGAAGTTTCAGCTATGCAATTTGCATTTCTATTCAATTATCCCAAGGGCAATTTCATATCAGGAGAACTACACGTTCCTGTTGACAAAACAGTATCAATGAAAATGGAATCCAAAGATGTCATTCATGCTTTTTGGGTGCCAGAGTTCAGAATTAAACAGGATATTATTCCTGGGCAACCTACTATTCTAAATTTCACTCCTACAAAAGTAGGAAAATATCCGATAATTTGCGCAGAATTATGTGGCCCATATCATGGAGGGATGAGAGCCTCAATAATTGTTGAAGAAGAATCTGATTACAACGAATGGTATAACAAAAATAAAAAACCAGAGGTAAATTTATGACAATATCTATTGATCCACAAAAAACTAATAATGAAAGCCTTCAACCTAAAGGCTGGCTTAGATACTTTAGTTTTAGCCTTGATCATAAAGTAATTGGGATACAATACTTAATTTGCGGTTTTCTTTTTTATTTAATAGGAGGAACCTTAGCAAGCGCTATAAGAATTGAACTAGCTAGTCCAATGTCTGACTTTATGCCAAGAGATGTTTATAACCAAGTTTTAACTTTACACGGAACAATAATGATATTCCTTTGGATAGTGCCTGTAGTTAACGGTGCTTTTGGAAATTATTTAATTCCATTTTATGTAGGTGCAAGAGATATGGCATTCCCGAGATTAAATGCCGTAGCTTTTTGGTTAATTCCTCCTTCAGGTTTGATGCTGGTAACAAGCTATTTTGTTGAGGGTGCTGCTCAGGCTGGATGGACGGCTTATCCTCCTTTGAGCATAACTACTCCTCAATCGGGACAAATTATTTGGATTCTGAGCGTTCTATTACTTGGAGGAAGTTCTATATTTGGTGGAATAAACTTTATCGCGACCATTATCAAACTAAGAAGGCCAGGATTAAAACTTATGCAATTGCCAATGTATTGTTGGGCAATGCTTGGAACAAGTCTATTAGTTGTTTTGTCAACACCTGTTTTAGCAGGCACTTTAATTTTACTTAGCTTCGATATCATTGCTAATACAGGGTTTTTCAATCCTGTTTTAGGTGGCAATGTAGTAGTTTATCAGCATTTATTTTGGTTTTATTCTCATCCAGCTGTATACATTATGGTCCTTCCTGCCTTTGGTTTAGTTAGTGAAATACTTCCTGTACATGCAAGAAAACCACTTTTTGGATATACAACAATGGTTTTTTCAATTATGGGGATAGTAGTTTTAGGTTTAGTTGTTTGGGCGCATCACATGTTTACGAGTGGAACACCCCCTTGGATGAGGTTATTCTTTACTATCGCCACAGCATTTATTGCTGTTCCAACAGGAATAAAATTTTTCAATTGGGTTGCAACATTATGGGGAGGTAAAATTTCTATTAATAGTGCAATGTTATTCTCTTGCGGATTCATTATAAATTTTGTCTTTGGAGGTATTACAGGAGTTGCTTTGGCACAGGTACCTTTCGATATTCACGTACATGATACCTATTTCGTTGTAGCCCATTTTCATTACATAGTTTATGGAGGGACTGTTTTTATTATTTTCTCTTCAATTTATCATTGGTTCCCCAAAGTAACTGGGAAAATGCTCAATGAAAAATTAGGAATTTTACACTTTATCATTACTTTTATTGGATTTAACTTGTGCTTTGCTCCTCAACATTGGCTTGGTTTAAATGGAATGCCAAGAAGAGTTGCAGAATATGATCCTCAATTCCAGTTCGTCAATCAAATTAGTAGCCTTGGGGCTCTTTTGATGGCTATTAGTACAATTCCTTTTTTAATTAACGTATTCCTTAGTGTGAGAAAAGGAAAAAATGCTGGAGATAACCCTTGGAATGCTCTTACACCTGAATGGTTAACATCTTCGCCACCTCCAGTTGAAAATTGGGAAGGAGAAGCTCCATTAGTTGAAGAACCATATGGTTATGGTAAAGAAATTTCTGTACAAAAATAAAAACATATGACAACGCTAGATAGCTCAAAAGAAATTCAAAAAAATAATTCTGAAGTTAAGGAAACACATGAAGACTTCAGAATGTTTGGTCTTATAACTTTCCTAATTGCGGACGGAATGACTTTTGCTGGATTCTTTGCTGCTTATTTAACTTATAAAGCAGTAAATCCATTACCTGATAGTGCTATTTATGAATTAGAACTACCAATACCTACACTCAATACAATTTTGTTACTTGTTAGTAGTGCAACTTTCCATAAAGCAGGCAAAGCACTTTTAAAAGATAAAAACTCTGATTCCCAAAAATGGTTATTTTTTACTGCTTTTCTTGGAATTATATTTTTAATATGTCAATTATTTGAATATTTTCATTTACCTTTTGGATTAACAGATAATTTATTTGCAAGTACTTTTTATGCTCTTACTGGTTTTCATGGATTACATGTCACTTTAGGCACTTTAATGATTTTAATTATTGCTTGGCAATCGAGAATCAATGGAGGAAGATTAAATAGTCAAAATATGTTCCCATTGGAAGCTGTTGAATTGTATTGGCATTTTGTAGATGGAATATGGGTTATTTTATTTATTATTTTGTATCTTTTATAAAAAAATAAATTTAAAAAATAAAATTTATTTTTTATTAATTTATATTGCCACAGTTCTTCTTTTTAGTAAGAATATATAATTATAATTTTTTCAGATAATGCTAGAAGGAAAAGAACTTCTTAAAAAAGCAAAATTATTAAGTAAAAAATCTGAAGAAGATATAGCAAAAGGTTGCGGTTACGTAGGTCCTAGTGGAAGAATCTTAAGAAAAAGTTTTTATAGGGCACTTATTGAAGCTAAGGGTTACAAAATAGGAAATGGTCGTCAGGGGAAAAATGGTAATAGAGCTTCAAGAGGCAGACAAACAGAATTCAAAACTAAAGTTCATGGCAATGGGAACCTATTAATTGGTCATGCCTACACCAAAAAATTAGGTCTAGAGCCTGGTCAGGAATTTAAAATCGATCTTAAAAAAGAATCAAAAACAATTTATCTGATTCCATTAAATTAAAAATATATTTTACCAACCGTTTTCTTTAAGCCACTCCGAAGAAATACTATTTGAAGATAAATCTTGATTACTATTTTTATTAAATAAAAGTAATTTCTCTACATATTTAATTAGTGAATCTGCCTCAAGGTTTACGCTGTCTCCGATATTTAATTTATTTAGATTCGTGTTATGCCAAGTATGAGGAATTATAGCAATAGTAAATATTTCTCCTTCTCGCTCATATTTTGCAATTGTAAGACTTATACCATTTACACAAATACTGCCTTTATTAACTACATATTTCGAAAAATTATTATTTTTCCACTTTATAGATAAAAGCCAGGATTTATCTAATTTTTCTATATTCTCAATTGTTCCAAGGCCATCAACATGTCCACTGACTATATGCCCTCCTAGGCGGTCAGACACCCTAAGAGCGGGCTCCAAATTGACAATCTTAAGGTTCGACTTTACTCCTAAAGTTGTTTTTTTTAATGTTTCCTCACTAACATCAACAGTAAATTTATTTTGAAAAATCTCTTTAACTGTCAAACAAATTCCATCAACAGCTATACTGTCACCTATTGCCATATCAAAAAAATTATCTAGAATTTCAATTTCTAAAATATTTTTTTCTTGTTTTAGTTTTCCTATTGATTGAATTATTCCAGTGAACATAGATTTAAGAAAAATATTTTTATAAAATTTAGTATTTACTTTAATTTACTTTAAATCATTTTCAACTATAAATAAATTAAAGAGTAAATAAAAAGAAATTGATCATATATAGATGATTATTAATTCACAAAAAAGATCATTTGGTAGAGGGGCGAAAGTGAGCTTATTCACTTTAGGGACAATGCGAGCAACTGAAAGTCTCGAAAAAATGCATAGCATAATAAAAAATGCATATTATGTAGGCATTAACCACATAGAAACAGCACCTTCTTATGGTGATGCTGAATTACTTATTGGAAATTCAATAAAAAAACTAGCAATAGAAGATAATATAAAAGAAAAAAATTGGGTAATTACTTCCAAAGTTTTACCAAAGGGTGATTTTGACTTTTTAAAAAATAATTTTAAAAAGTCTCTTAAAAATTTAAATCGCGAGAAAATTAATAATCTTGCAATTCATGGACTCAACTTAAAACAACATCTAGATTGGGTTCTAGCTGGGGAGGGTAAGAAGTTCATATCATGGATACTTGAGAAGGAACTAGTTGATCAAGTTGGTTTTAGTTCACACGGAAGTTATTCACTAATTCAAGAAGCAATTAACTGTGAAGTTTTTAGTTTTTGTAGTCTACATTTACATTATTTAGATCAATCTAAAATTACTTTGGCAGAGGAAGCTATAAAAAAAGGTATGGGAGTATTAGCAATATCGCCTGCTGATAAAGGAGGCAGATTGTATTCTCCAAGTGATATGTTGTTAGAGGCCTCAAAGCCTTTTCATCCATTAGAGTTAGCGTATAGATTTCTCTTAGCAAAAGGAATTACGACTTTATCCTTAGGGGCGACAAACAAAAAAGATTTTGAATTTGCTCATAAACTAAGAAACTCCTTCGAGAAGCTTACAAAACTTGAAAAAAGCGCCCTGAATAAAATTGAGGAAGTTTCTAATGAAAGATTAAACTCAACCAAATGTGAACAATGTAGATCTTGTCTACCATGTCCAAATGAAGTGCCTATTCCAGAAATACTTCGTTTAAGAAATATATCTATTGGTTATGGCCAATTAGAATTTTCAAAAGAGAGATACAATTTAATAGGAAAAGCTGGCCACTGGTGGGAAGAAAAAAATTCCTCTTTTTGTCAAGAATGTAATGAATGTGTTCCTAAATGCCCTAGTAAATTAGATATACCAAATTTATTAAAGGAAACTCATAACTTATTAAGTGAAAATCCTACAAAAAGATTATGGGGATAAGGACTCATTCCAAATATTTTTAAGATTAATTTTTTGTTCATTTGTTAAGACAGGGAAAGACCAACTATTTTCCCAACATTTCTCAGAAGGTCCTGAGTTGGGGAGCATTTCAGATTTATATTTACTTTGCAAATAATCACTATTGAATGGAAGATACCAACCCTGGCTTACTAATTTATCTACTATTGATTTATTTTCTAAAGATTTAATCCATTTATTTAATAATACATTATTTAGATTTGATCGACTAAGTAGAAAATGCCACATCAAAGGTACGCCTTGGTCTGGGAAAACTAAAGAAAGCCTTGGATCTATTTTTAAATATTTTGAACAAAGACTATAGGGAACTATTGCCACAATAGCATCAGAATTAATCAACCAATTGAGCATATTTTTATCATCAAATAACATTGCTTGGCTTTTGAGTTTTTTTAAAGAATTAGATGAATTAATTTTTTGAGCAATTGACAATATTATTCTGGGACTTTGTGGAAAAATAATTTTCCCAGATAATTTTTTAGAAAGAAGAAAATCCCAAGATGTTCTGGCTGAATTTATTAATTCTTTATTATTTTTAATGATAATTGTATAGGGTACTACGCCAATAGGAAATAATTTACTCCTCTGATTTTGATTAAGGCTTCCCAAAAAACCTATCGATCTCATATCCAAATTTTCGAACATTGCATATTCATTTATTTTTTCAAATTCTGAAAAATCCATACTAGAAATCCATCCATCATTTATTAAAGTAAAGTCAGAATTGAAAATTGTTTTTCTATTTTTTTGTAGCCGAATATTTTCAAAATTAATTTTTTCCTGCTTCCAATCTTTTGGAATCGTATCCTTAAAAGATTCTGGATAAAAAGAATTTTGTAATGCAATTTTTACTTTATTAGGAAGATTACTGCAAGAATTTAACAAAAATAAAAGCGAAAGCTTACCACAATTTAAAAATTCTCTTCTGGTTGCAAATTTTGAGAACATTCAGGAATCCTTCTCTAAAGAAATTTGACCTAGGCCCTTCATCATTTCCAGATTTAATTGACACAATGAAACTATTTCTTCATTTTTAAATCCATCTAAGAAAGCAAGCAATGATATTCCACCAGCACCTACACCTTCTTTTACATGGCCTAATTCATAATCCCTCAATTCTTTGTATTTTGAAGATTTGAAATTTAAAGGACTGGCTAAACCTAATAATTTGACATCATATTTTTCATTAATTAGATTTACTAAATCATTTAGAGAATTATCTTTCAAAAGCCACCCAGTTGTCGCAATAAAAACATCTTCAATAAATTCATCTTTATTTTTTTCATCTAAAAATTCTAATACAAGCAAAATGACCGCTAACATCTGACTTCCTCCAGACAATATTACAGGTTGTTTTGCTAACCTGGCACCAATTAATAGACCCATTGAGAAAGCTTGGAAAGGATCACCTACCGCCGCGACAACATCAAAAGAGTCGAATTCAGCTTTGAAATTTGCATTGAAAAGTCCTCTTTTAACTACTTGTCTTCTTAGTTCTCTTGGAGCTTTAAATAAACTACTCCCTACTAAATTAGATACCTGCAAACCAAAAGCTTCCATGACTGCCTGAGCAGTTGTGGTGCCCCCCGGTACAGATTCAGAAATTAAAACAGGTTGTTTTAAGGATTTTCCTATTGCAAGACCTTCTTCATAGAGATTTAAAACTCTCTCTTTCGGCATCGATTTCCCAGTAGTAAGACAATTTGCTGGGCTCAAATTTCTATCCTCTACAACCAAATGATTAAAATAAGGTTTTGCTCCAATTCCCAGAGGAACAATCACTGGATAAAGATTTATAAGCTTTGAACAAACATGACTGATTAGGGCTGGAGTTACTCCTGCATTGAGAAAAGGCAATTTATATTTATGATCTTTTGAAGCACCCTCAAGCAAAAATTCGGCATCTGCGAGTGCAGTTGTTCTCCTTGATTTTGGATTAATACCTGCCGCGGAAATTCCTGGAATTTGTGATGTATTAGTTCCAGCAATTATAAGAAATATTTTTAAATTTTTAATATTCTTTTTCAGTATTTCTATCTTATTAAGTTGTCTTTTTTTATTGGATTCATTACCAAAAAAATTTATCCCTAATTCTGCACTGTTCATTATTATTTTTTTAATTATTAAAATCAACTAAGCTATTTAATAATCTTGGAGGATCTGGAATGGTTAATTTAAATCTAGGAAACAGAGAATAAGCAACTACATGTACAGTTAAAACATAAACTATTTCTTGAAAAATTATTAATAAAATTGCACCTAATTGTATACTCAAAATTGAAGGATATAGAGGTAAATTAAATAATCCAATGAACTTTTCTATTAGACCATAACTCGCTCTAGTAATTAAGACCCAAAGATTATCTCCAACCAAAGTAGATAATGCTATTACTCTTAGTAAGAAGCCAAGGGTTCCAATAACAACTCCCCCAGTTAAACTAAGTTTCCAACTTTTTTCTCTAAACCAACACCAGCCCAACCAAAAAGCCAAGATCCCATAAGGAAATAAAAATAAAGTTCCTCTAACAGGACCCATAATTATGAATAAAAGTAGAAATTGTATTAAAAGTCCTTCCAATGCAATTTTAGTTCCTCTTCTCAAGTGCAACAGTATCATTGGGAGGGGTAAAATCAATCTTAATAAAGCTCCCCCAATTGGCAAATAATATAATGCAACCCACAATAAAGACGAAAGGGAGGCTAAATAAGAGGTCTCGACAATATTTAATGCTTCAGTTTTTGTTGTTATTTTCATTTTTTGTTGAATATTTTTAATTAATTTTTATTCATGTTTTTATTTTTTGAATTAAAGATACGTTCAATCTTTTCTATTTCAAAATTTACCTCAGAATTACTCAATATGGAACTTAACTCTTCAGTGGGATCTTTTGGATCTACATCTTTTAAAATGAATATTATT
>CACAYX010000033.1 GCA_902536775.1 uncultured Prochlorococcus sp. | reverse complement strand
ATCTTCTCTTATGCTAAAAGTATCCCCATTTTATATATCTATTTGTAGTAATTAACTAAATCGATAATTAATATCGCTAGTAATGAAAATCCTAAAATGAAAGGTAAATAAGGATATTTATTTAAAATTTTGTTTAGTTGATTTTTCGATGTTTGTTTTTCCTTTTTCTTTTCTCTAGGTGGTAAGCCTAACTCTTCCCTTCTCTTAGCTTCTCCCATAATTTTTAAACTATTTATGACTATTCTATATACCTAGTAGTAGTAGTGTATTCTTCTAGATTTAAATTATTAACGGTTAATTTAATTTAAATTTTGGATATATTAAAAATATATAAAAAAATTACATGATAGAAGTAGTTTGGTCAGTAAATATAATGATTGCAATTCTTATTATTGGTGTTGCCTGGGTTCTTTATTACATATTTACTTATGATCAAAAATTTACTTCCTAGATAAATGTCAGATAAAGATCTAAGTAATTTTCTAAAAAAAATAGAGCAACTTAATCAAATTGCTGAGCTAATAAAAAATAATCCTAGTAAAAAGTTATCCCTTTCAAAATGCAAGAATCATGATGAAGTAATTAAATTAACCACTGAATGGGGTTTTGATATTGGTAAAAGGTGGGGAGAATATTAATTGATTTTATTACCAGCATTATTAAAATTGCCATCAACATCAAATTAAATTCCTAAGATTAATGAGTATTTCTTGTATTGGAGTTATGAAAGAAATTGGAGAGATAAAGTCAAATATATATAAAATAGCTGCTGTTACAGATAGAGGGCAAAGATTAAATAAATTAATTTCTCCTATGTATGAGGAAAAAGCTAATGAAATGGATGAATTGATTAATGCTCTTAAAGACTTTAGTTTTGAAATATCAGAAAAATTATTGTCTGGAGAGTGGGAATTGATTTTTTCTAATGTTGAATTATTTAGAAGTTCTCCTTTCTTCCTTGCTATTGAAAAGGCATTAAATGATGAATTTAAAAGTAATCTTTTTTTTAAATTACATCAATTGCAAGTAGGATCCTTTGGCATATCAACTATTGGGAGAATTGCTCAAAAGATTGATTTTGAAAAAAAAGAATTTATATCTACTTTTGACACTACAATATTTGGGCTTACAACTATTCCTTTCTTAGGTTGGTTCAAACTATTGCCTACTTTTGGTGGAAGAGTAATAACCCTAGCAAGTGATTTAGTTTTAAGAAATAATTTACTTGATATGAACTTACAAAAGACAAAAGTATCCAAAGTTGATGGACTTAATAAGATTCCATTATTTAGTAAATTACTTATGGATACATGGTATCCAGTTAAAGAGGTATGGAATAAGTTACCTTGGAATAAAGAATCGCCAAATTGCCAGGTTTCAATTGTATATTTAGACGATGAAATGAGAATTATGCAGGATATGTATGGGTCTATTTTTATTTATATAAGGCCTTCAATTTCCTTGTTGAATTCAAATTCAATCTCTAATGATTAATTAAAACACTGAATAATACTACCAGCAGGCAAATTCAAGATAATAATCCAGATCCTTTCAAATAAAATTTGAATAAAAGAATTACTAAAAGATTTACTATTGCTAAGGCTACTAAACCATTTCTGTTTTTTACATCTAATTTCTTTACTAAATTAGAAAGATAAACTACTGGATTTTCTGGCTCTTTATTATCCAAATTTTATTTAAATATTAATTTGACAAGAAAATATCACAGTTTTATTTGAAGAATCAAAATTGTAAAGATGAATATTCAAAAAGAAATAAATAATTTTTAACCCATAATTCCTGCATTTCTTAAAAACGCTTTACCCATATTGCCAATTACAAAAAATAAAGACAGATTAATTAAAAGGACTATTAATAATGCCAACATTTTATAGTTTGGATTAGTTGAAATGCCATCAAATCCATTATTAAGAAAATCTAAACCTGTTGAAGAGAATTTAACAGTCCAAAAAAAAGGATTATTTGGGAGAAAAAAAGAAGTTATTAAAGAAGAGATTAAACCAAAGAAAAAAGGTTGGTTTAAATAGGTTAAGGTACTTAAACTCTTTTTTGATATCTTTTATACAAAAAATTTTTTTAGTAACTTTATAATTTAAATATAATAAAATCAAAATGAATCATAGAGAAATCACAAAAAAATATAGCGAATTACTCAACAAGGCTGAGTTTGCTACTGGCCGTAAGGAAGTTGTAGGTCTTTTAAAAAAAGCTGCCAAATTGAAATCTCAGATTGAAATTAATTATTAGATCTTAAATTAGTTTAATTCTAAATGTAAAAAATTTTTTTAAATAAGTTTTTACATGAGATAATCTGCATAGATTATTTTTCTTATGAATAAAAAAGGTTATACAACCGAAAGCGGTGGTAGACAGAATGGTTTTGCAATTGAACCAGAAATTAACCCCATATCAGAAGGCGAATCAAAGAAATCCATATTTTTATTTATTGGAATATTATTACCTTTTCTAATAGGCGGTTTTTATTATTTAAGGACTCTGAATATATTCTGATATTTTACAAGCCATTTTTAGCAATATATTCTTCTGAGCTAACTATATCTTGCATTAAGCTCTCTGATGAAGGATTGAATCCATTTTGCTCTAAAAAAGATTTAACCTTTTCAAATTTTTGCTGAATTTTTTTTGTATATGGAGTTGTCATCAAATAATCATCTTTTTCTGTTGAATAGTTCATTTGATTAACGGATTACTTTTACAATTAAATTTTGCAAAATATGCTATTGCTAGTGAAGTTATAAATATTACATAAATAATTTAATAGTAATAAATACTTATAAGTATTTATAAGTTGTTTTTGTGAGATTGCTATTGATTGTTTAAAGAGTACTAATAGTAACTAGTTTCATTAAATCTCTGGACTGTAGATATTTTTGAAATACTTCAGAATAAAATGCTTTTTTTGCAGCAAATTTTGATTCGAATTCTATTACTAGTCCAAGCTGCCCTCCATCCCATTCATTTGAAGTTGATTCTTGTATCAAATCTCTTTTTACTATTACTCCTCCCACAGATTTAATCCAAGGCAATACTGTCCTTATATATTCCAGAAATAAATCAGCATTTGGAATTGAAATTTTCTTTAGCCAATAGCTCTTTGTCATCAAATCAACATATTCTGGGTAGAATATAGCACATGGAGGTAAGTATTTATCCTTAGCTATATACTCAGCGATTATTAAATGGAATCCGAAGATGATTTATTAAATTTACTTCTTAAATCTCCAAATTCATGGAGTATTCAGACTATTGCCGAAAAACTTGAAATTGATAATAATTTTTCGTTCAGCAAGGACATAAATGATTTACAGGGTGTTTGGGAGCTTAGGTGGAGTAGTTCTAATAGTCCTTTTTTAAAATATTCTCCTTTTATTGAAAATCTTCAAATTCTTGATCCCTTAAATTTAAATGGTCTTAATTTACTTAAACCTAGAGGAATAAAATCAATTATTGGTACTGGTATTTTAATTAGACTTAATTACATAAATGAAAAAAAAATTGGGGTCAAATTTACACATGCAGGTGTTATAGGTCCTAAATTTGGAAGAAAAAATATAAAGGCTATGAAAGAAATAAATAATGAACAATTAGGGTGGTTAGAGATAACTTATTTAAGTAATAACCTTAGAATCTGCAGAGGTGATAAAGGAACTTTATTTGTTTTAAGAAAAATAAATTCACCTTCTTTATTCAAGAATTTTAAGGAATTTATTAAAATCTATTAAAAATATAAATTAATTCTTTATCCAAATAGATTTTAATACGAAATAAATTGGAAAATATTTAAAAGATTCTTTAGGTATTTCATAACTTAAGAATTTTAGTGCTTCTTCTAACCAGTAACCAATATCAAATCCTAAAAGAATTTTTTCTACAACAAACCAAAATTCTTTATCAAATATAATTCTGAAGTTTAAGTAAATATATTCCCAATGAAAGGTATTCCAATATTGGGTTAAAAATGAGGATAAAATTAGCCAAAGTGATATAAATAGAAAACTTTTTAGAAATTTATAAAATTTTTTCATATACCAGCAACTGTCTTATTTAAATTCAAATATCCTTTATTATTATTTGTATCAAATCTTATTTCCATGAAATATATTCAAAAAGATATAAAAATATTGAGAAAATAGTAAATTTTCGTGGCATTAATAATCTATTCTTCTTTTTTTAGGTTCTGTGCCTTTAGATTTTTATTCTTAAGAAAAAATCCTAAAAACAGAAAAACAAAATATAATAGTAAACTTATGCCAAAAATTAAAACTATCTTTGAAATATCCATAAATGATTCTTTTTTATAAATTACAGCATTTTTTGCAAAGTTTTATCTATAGTAATGATTTTTCATTTATCACAATAACGAGCTTCAATTATTAAGCTAATAATATTATTTAAATCATATGCAATTAGCTTTTGCCTGGAGCCTTTGTCTATCAGTTGGTGTCGTTTTATTATCAATTATTCCATTAACTATAGGAAGAGTTAAAGCGGGATATTCTGTTGAAAATATGTCTGCTCCAAGGGCTTTATTTGATGAATTACCTTCTTTTGGAAAAAGAGCAGTTTGGTGTCATCAAAATTGTTGGGAAAGTATTTCCCTACATGCACCCGCATGTCTTCTTTGTTTGATTACTTTAACTGACTCTAATATCGCAAAAATTGCAGCATTGATTCATCCTATTTTTCGTTTTTTATATATTGGTGCATATGTATTTAATATCCCCACAGCTAGAGGCTTAATGTGGGCCTCAGGAATTTTTACAACACTTTTGCTTTACAAAGAGGGGTTAACTCAATTGATATTAACTATTTAAACAATAAACTTTTCTAAATCTTTTAATTGATATTCATTTATTAATTCCACTTTATTTGATTTTGCTAGTTCATGAGCAGACTTTGTAAAGCCAGAATTTGAGACTATTATTGCATGTGTACCTTTCCAAAATAATTTACCTGCTGAAATTTCCTGAACAGCTTTATTTCCAATGGCTTTTTCATGATTTTTGCATTGTATACATATTCTCAAATCATTTATTGACGCAATTAAGTCAACCCCTTGATCTCCTGTATTAGGGGTTTCTTTTACTTCCCAGCCATTTTGTTTGAGAATTTCCATACAATGATTTTCAAATCTAATACCTTTTTTGTAGTTCCCCTTGTTTTTACTTGAGTAGTTTATTTCTATTAGGTTTAAGCATGATTTCTCTATTTGACTTGCTATGAAAACAAACCAATCTTCAATCTCGAGCTCTCTAATAGATCCAACTATCTCATCATCAATAGTAGGATTTTCATTACAATACGATCTCCATTTTTCGAAAAATAATTCTATACTTCCAAATTTTTTTAAAATTACTTTTTCCCAGAAGTATGGTATACCCTCTTTAAATCGCTTAGATCCATTAAATATATTTTTCTCAATGGCTTTTTCATCAAGAGGTGGATTGCCAATCCATTTATTATAATCCTCGTTACCGTAAGCATCTATTTCCCTTAATCTGATTCTCTCCTCTAACAAATTGTATTTGTTCTCGTCTATTAAATTATTAATTGTTTGAATAAAGAAATTGGAATTTAAGGCATTATTTAACTTTAACTTTTTCTTTTTAATTTGATAATTTCTTAAAATTATAAAAATAATTAAAATAAAAAAAATTTTCATTAAAGATTTTTAATTTTCTATCTAAAAAGTTTTTGTTTTTCTAATGACAAAATTATTTTTTGTTATTACTGTTGATTCATTTACTTCAAACCCATTAATTGCTGATATTTCTCCTTTTATGCCTTCTAATGTTAATTGCTCGATAATGCCTTTTATTACTTCATCCTCGACCAATTTCCTATCAATTCTTTCAGGTGTAATATCTGTAAGCCATTTTGAGGTCTTTTTTTTTACAACCTCTGAAGGGTTAGTTATTTTTAAGTAGATAGCCATTTTTTAAGTCTTTCAGTTGAATTATAAGCATTAAATCTTCTTATCTTTTATTATTGTCATTACTTTCCCACTCAAGAAATTGAAAAACAAAAATTGCAAAGATAGAGAAAAATACTATAAACAACCCTAACCACCCTATAAATTTGTGCTCTGTAAAAAGATTTGTAAGCATTGATTTTTCTTGATATCTTGATTCCATTTCATATTGATAAGAATCAATAACTTGAAATATATTCATAATTAATAAATTAATAAATCGTTCAATTGGCGGATAATAATTTCAACCGTTTAATTTACTAAAGGCTTCCGATAGGAAATCAGGCCTTTTCCTTATTATAGAAAAATTCACTTTATTTATTAAGACTAAATTGACTTCAGCAATCGTTAAGATTTCATTTTTCTTGTTTTGAAATTTTGAAATTACATTAATCCTAGGACTTTTATCAATATTGAATTCGCTTTCGATTGTTATTTTTTCACCAAGAAATAAAGGAGATTTATATTTTATTGAAGTGTTTATTAAAGGTAAATCTAAGCCATTTTTAGTCAGTTCGAAATAACTTATACCTACTTTTGAAAGTGCATTTATTCGGCTTTCTTCAAGCCAATTAAAATATTTACCGTGCCACATTACGCCTGCATGATCTGCATGTTGAGGTAAAACAATTTTTTCTATTTTCCAAACTGGTTTTGAGTTCATCTTTTATTTAAAAAATATTTTTATTCAATGAAAAAACTTATTTTGATATTGTAGATTAATTTTCTTTATTAACATAAGAATCATCCAAACTATATTTATAAATTTATGTTTAATCGTAAAAATAGAAGTAGAAAAATGAAGAAGATTTTTCAATGGGAAGAATATTTAAATTGGAAAAATATGTCAAAGGAACAGAAAATAAATTTCAAGAGGGCGTGCTTATTCCCCTTTCTCGTCTATGTGGTTTACGTTTTTCTTAATCAATACTCCTTGGCAATTCTTTTGTTACTAGGTCTTTATTTTTTAATAAGATTTAAAAATAGAAATAAGTTGGGAAGGTGAATATTTTTTCATTTTGATTTATATAGATTTGTTTTAAAATTATCTAGTTTTTCTAGATAACTCTATTGGTATATAACAATAGTATTAGATATATTTTTTTTATGAAAAGAATTGTTTTGTTTTTATGTGTATTAGTTTTTTCAATATTTTCTAATACGAATAATTTATTAGCAAAAGAAATTGAAAATAACATTAAAGATAATATTTCTAATGAAATTAAAGAAATTAAGCCTGATAATAAAAAAACTAATATTTCTAATTCTTCTGTAGAAGATATATTTGGTGATGAACAAACTTTTCCATTCGTTGCAGGTTTAGGGAAAAATGCAGCCCATTGATTTTAAGGTTCTTGATAATGTAGAAAAGAATTTTTAATACTAATGAAAGGTCTTAGGGTCCTAGAACTTTCTGAAGCACTTAATGTTGATAGCGCTGATTTATTAGCTGTTTGTGCAATTCTAAAAATAAAAGCCACATCTAGATTAAGTATGCTTTCATTTGAAGAATGTAAAAAGATAACTGATTACTATGAAAATAACAATTAGAATTTTTTTAAAAATTATTTAATGTTTTAATGTTTTTAATCATTGATACTAATGTTGAATGAATTTCTTCTTCAGATATTTTATTTTTAAAATTGATAATTGCTGATTGGCCATCGTAGTTGATTTTTATATAACTATTATTAATTTCTTCCATATAAGCATTCTCAAATCTTGATATCTTCCCATAATGAATAAGATATTTGTGAACTGAATCTATGTGATCATTGTTCATATGATCACAAATTCTTTTACTTGTTTCTTTACTAATAATTTTCATTTAAAAAATAAATTTGTTTTAAGCTAATCTATTTTTTTTCATTATTCAAAGTTTTAATCATTTTAATTATTAAATTTTTAACTTCATTTTTATCAACAGCTCTAACCAAGTTATTTCTCAAATTTGATGCTCCTTTAAAGTCTTTGCATGTCCATGAGATATGTTTCCTCGCAATTAGCAATCCGTGATCTCCTTTTTCTTTTATTAATTCATCAAGATGCTCAATAATCAAATATAGTTTTTCTTCTGTGTTTGGCTCTTTAAAATTTTTATTTTCTCTGAGGGCATAATCTATTTCTCCTATTTTCCATGGGGATCCTAAAATTCCTCTTCCAATCATTACACCATCAGCATTTGTTTTTTTTAAACAATCAAGAGCGTCATCTGGATTTTTGATATCTCCATTAGCAATTACTGGAATTTCCAACAACTTTTTAAGTCTCCCGATCATTCCCCAATCTGACTTGCCTGAAAATCCCTGTTTTCTAGTTCTTCCATGAAGTGTAATCATCGTCGCTCCCGCATCTTGCAGTTTAAATAAGAAATCCTCTATATTTTCTTCTTTACTATCCCATCCGAGTCGTGTTTTGACTGTTACTGGAACCCTAACAGCTTTTTCAACATTTTTGACTAATTCTATAGCAAGTTTTCGGTCTTTAATTAAAGCACTACCTCCACCTTTCTTTGCAATTTTTTTTACTGGACATCCCATATTTATATCAATTAAGAAAGCTCCAGAGTCTTCAGCTTGTTTCGCAGCTTCAGAAACAGCATATGGCCTATTATCAAATATTTGTACTCCAATTGGACCTTCTTCTAAATCTATTTGATTGATTTTTTGTGTGCCATATCCTTTTTTAAGACTTGTGGCATTTATCATTTCTGTAAAAAGTAAAGAGTTTGGAGCCCATTTACGTACAAGTCGTCTAAAAATGTTATCTGTAACTCCTGCTAATGGCGATAGCATAACCTTACTCGTAATTATCCTGTTAACTCCCCTTCCTTTTAGCCTTATATTTGAAGACATATAAATTTAAATTTATTTTATCTTTCTTTATTATAAATTCAGATATGGAGCTGATTTTATGTTTTCTATTTATTTCTTAATTTATAATAAGAGCTTTTACTTAAATAGGCCTAATTTATTACTTTTTTTGCTAGTTTATGTTGAGTTAAAATTTAAAAAGGAAATTTTTTCTTGTTTATATTAGTATCTATTTTTCTTCCAATAATTATTTTTATTGCACCAATAAATGTGAATGCTATCCAAAGTAATTTAGATTTATCAAGTGCTCAAACTTCTGTAGGCAAAAGATTTGCTAAAGTTTTTTGTGATGCTAAGAGGGAAGGTTTAGATTCTGATTTTGCTAGTGAATATGCTTTGAATAATACATATTTGAAATTTGTAGCATTTCCAGATGATGACGAATATTTGGCTGATTTATGGAATTTCACCCATAATATTATATTAGATAATTGTGGTGAATTTGTAGATATAAATGATCTAAAAGACCTGGAGATTTTTTTTAAAGAAGAGGGTTTAATTGCATCAAATAGGGAACTCTATTTACCAACTTTTGAGAATAATTAGATTAAATTTTTAGCATGTACTAAAATTTAAATAGAATATAGAAATTAATGAAACTATTAGGTTTAAATTCACCTGAAATATTCATAATATTAGTAATTTTGCTTTCAATTTTAGGTCCAAAAAGAGTTGAAAAAGGTTTCTTATTATTCAATAAATTATTAAAGTTCCTCTTAAGTAAAG
>CACAYX010000032.1 GCA_902536775.1 uncultured Prochlorococcus sp. | reverse complement strand
AGTTTACGCATCTTTGACAACCATAGAAAATTCCAACAAAAAGATTGAATCTATTATGAATCTTGGCTTTCAACCAACAATAAATCCTTTATTGCCTTCTGCAGTTGAAGTTCATTTAATAAATAAAGATATCGATCTATATGGTTTAAATCTATCTGTTGAACCAGTTGAAAAAATTAGATCTCAAATCAAGTTCAGAAATATAGCTCAACTTTCTAATCAAATTAAAAAAGATAGAGATAATGCTCTGAAAATTTTTAAAAACTACAAAAAATAAATTACAAATGCTGAATTCCAATACTAAAGAAGCTGAAGATTTAAGAATTTATCAAATTATTGACGCTAATTTAGATAGAGCTAGAGAAGGACTAAGAATATTAGAGGATTGGGCTAGATTTGGCCTAGGCAAAAAAAAATATGTTGAAAAGATTAAAAATTTTAGACAAATTTTAGGAAAAAATCATTTAGAAGTTTACAAACAATCTAGAAATCACATAGAGGACAAGTGTAAAGGATTGACTCATCAAGAGCAATTCAACAGAAAAACTTCTGAACAAATTATAAGTTCTAATGCAGCCAGAGTTCAAGAAGCATTACGAGTCATAGAAGAATTTTCAAGGCTGCAGAATAATGAGCTTTCAAAAATCGCTTCTGAAATTAGATATGAAATTTATACTATTGAAATTGACTTATTAAGTTATAGCAAGTGTAAGAAGTTGGAGAAAATATTAAAAGAAAATGACTTATATGTAATCACAGATCAAAAGGACAATTTATTAGAAATAATAGAAGAGATTTTAATTGCGGGAGTAAAAATTATTCAGCATAGATTTAAAACGGGAACTGATCAAGATCATCTTCAAGAAGCAATTCAGATTAAAAATCTATGTAAAAGATATAATTCTTTGTTTATCGTTAACGATAGAATTGATATAGCTCTGGCATCTAATGCTGATGGAATTCATCTTGGTCAAGACGATTTAGATTTAAAAACCGCAAGAAAACTATTAGGATATTCAAAAATTGTCGGTATAAGTGCAAATAATGCGATTGACATTTCAAATGCTCTTAAGGATGGTTGCGATTATATAGGAATAGGGCCAGTATTTGAAACTACAACAAAAAAGAATAAAATACCTTTAGGTATTGAAAATATCAAAACATTAACAAAGGATTTAAATATTCCTTGGTTTGCTATTGGAGGAATCAAATCAAATAATATTTCATATTTAAAAAGAAATGGGTTTAAAAAAGTTGCCTTAGTTTCGGAATTAATGAATTCTGAAGATCCTAAAGAAGACGCTATGATGATTCTAAAAAAGCTGTCTCATGAAAATTAGGGTAAATGGAGAAGAAAAAAAAATAGAACTTGATCAAGAAAATGCTCTACTATCTACAGCTCTTCATCATATGGGATATAAACCAAACACAATTGTAGTGGAGTTAAATAATTTAATTATAAATTCAATAAAATGGGAAAAAGTGAAGCTTAAAGATGGTGATAATTTAGAAATTGTTTCAATAGTTGGTGGCGGATAATAGAAAAATATTTAATGAATTAAAAATCTTCATATTATTTTAAGTTTAGGCTTGAAACAATTACCAAATTTTTCCTTTTTTCGTTTTATATTCTTAATACTTAAATTATATAATGAAAGAAAAAATTGATAGCAATTCAAGGTCTCTAAAATGGGAGCAAAATGGGGAGTTAGCACATAAAGATCTCTCCGAGCTAATTGAGAGATTAAAAAATGTAGAAAGTGAACGTACCTCATCTGAGCTGTCTAGATTAGGTACAAAATCAAACATAAAAGATTAAATTTGTTACTTATATCTTGTTTTTATAAAAATTTGTACCAAATTAAAAATACTGAATATAAAAATAAATGTCGAAAAGATTTCCAGAGTGGATAAATACAGAAGTCGTGATAAAAGCAATCAAAATGAGAGAAGAAGGAATGCTATCAAAACAACTAAATTTATGGATAGAAAACCTATTAGAAATAGAAAAAAAGTGATTATTTAGGAAATACTTTTAATAATTCTGAGAGCCGCCATTGCTGCTCCATAACCATTATCTATATTCATAACTGCAATACCTGGAGAACAGCTTGACAACATACTATTTAAAGCAGTTTCTCCATCCTTGCTAACGCCGTATCCTACTGAGACAGGTACTGCGATTATCGGTTGAGCCAACAATCCGCCAACAACTGTTGCCAAAGCTCCTTCCATTCCAGCACAAACTATTAATACATCATATTTATTAATTTCTTCTAGCTGACTCATCAATCGATGAAGTCCCGCTACCCCAACATCTATAAAAGATTGACAATTCACTCCATAAATTTCGAGCGCTAATTGTGCTTCAAGTGTTACGGCCAAATCGCTTGAGCCGCCTGAAATTATGGCAACTTTTTTATTCGTAATTATTCTATTAAAATTTTTCCCAATTGTTAGGCAATTTGCTTCTTCATGGAATCGTGCATCATCATACAAATCTAAAAGATAATTAGCCTTTTCACTATTAATCCTAGTAATGAAAACAACCTCATTTTTACTTAATACATTTCCACATAATCTTTCTAATTGGTCGATACTCTTATCTTGCCCCCAAATAGCCTCAATGAGTCCAAGCCTATCTCTTCTTTGAAAATCAAACTTGATATCAAAATTCATCTTTGTTTATCTAATTCTCCCTCATAAATCAATTCAAAAGGATTATCGCCTACATTTAGAGCAGCTTTAACATTATCTTCAAATTTTTGTTGAACAACATTTACTTCTGACATTGGTATGCTTTTCCATAATTTCTTACTTTTCCAATTTACTAATATTAAAGCTTCTTCTTTTTCTTTATCCCAAAATAATTGTCTACCCATAAAACCATCTTGAGAAGATAACCATGGCTCCCAAATTTCTTTTTCCGCATTCAGCCAAGCTGCTTTTACATCAGCAGGTACTTTAAGTCTTAATTCTTCTATGACCATTTCATTTTGAAAGTTATCCATTGTAAGAGCTTTTAAATTTGGAATATCAGATTGAAAAATTAAAACAATTAAGCAAATTAATAATAAACAAAATCTTTGAATTTTTTTTTTCAAATTTAAATTAAATCTCATTTTTTTCAAGTAGAACTACTGAATGGCAACTTATACCCTCTTCTCTCCCTTCTGGACCCAATTTTTCATTCGTGGTTGCTTTAATCCCAATTAAATTTTCATCAATATTTAAAATTTCAGAAATGTTTTTTTTCATTAGTTTTATATGAGGCATGATTTTTGGCCTTTCAGCAACAAGAACACTATCAATATTATTTATTTCCCAACCATCTCGTCTTATCAAGTCAATTACTTTTGATAACAAAAACAAGCTATCAGCATTTTTCCATTTTTCATCAGATGGGGGGAAATACTTTCCTATGTCGCCCAACGAAAGAGCTCCCAATAATGCATCCATTATTGAGTGACTTAAAACATCAGCATCACTATGCCCATCCAATCCTAAACTTTCAGGGTGTTGCAATTTTACACCTCCAATAATTAAATCTCTATCCTCTACTAGTCTGTGAATATCGTATCCATTACCTATTCTAAATTTCATGAATTGATTATTTTCTTTTATTATTCTCTTACTTTGTGGGGATTTTTTGTAGTTTTCATTTGAAATTAAGTCACTTCTTCTCTCCAATGTTCTTTCAAAACTTTTTTTTCTTCTCCACGATTTAATCTCTTCATGATTACCGCTCAGTAAAATATCTGGCACTTTCATATCTTTAAAAGTTAAAGGCCTTGTGTATTGAGGATATTCTAATAAAATGGAATTATGACTCTCATCCACTAAAGAGTCTGGATCACCAAGAGTCCCTGGTAATAACCTAGTCAAACCATTAATTATTGATATAGCAGGTATTTCACCTCCAGAAAGGACATAATCGCCTATCGATATCTCTTCATCAGCTAAACATCTAATCCTTTCATCAAAACCTTCATATTGACCACAAATAATTATTATTTGATCCAAAGTGGACCATCTCTCAAGATCCTTTTGCTTTAAAACTTTACCCTGAGGGGTCATCAGCAAAGTTTTACTTTTAGGTGATTTTCTAATTGATTCATATGCCTTATAAATAGGTTCAGGTTTTAATACCATACCTGCTCCTCCTCCATAAGGCTTATCGTCTACTTGTCTATAAGAACCTTCTCCATATTCTCTTAAATCATGTAAAGTTACATCTATCAAATTCTTATCTAGAGCTCTTGTTATGACTCCTAAATTATTTATTAATTCAAAAGCTTTAGGGAACAATGTAATTACATCAAAATTAAAACCACTCATCTAGAATTCTTCCTCAAAACCATACTCAATTAACCTTGATTCTTTTTTTCTCCAATTTGGAACAACTTTCACAAATAACTCTAGATGAACTGGACCATCAATTAATTTTGACATATTTGATCTTGCTGACTGACCAATCATTTTTAACATTGAACCTTTCTTTCCAATAAGAATGCCTTTTTGAGTGGTCCTCTCAACAATAATAGTAGCCAAAATAGCTGTAAAAACTTTTCCATTCTTCCTTTTCATTTCCTCTCTCTTTTCTATCTTTACTGCGACACTATGAGGTACTTCTTCTCTTGTATTTTTTAATACCTGTTCTCTTACTAAATCAGATAATAAGTTATCTAATGGTTGGTCGCAAATCATCTCTTCGCCATAAAGTTTTGGTCCCTCAGGAAGAAAATTAAGAGCCATATCGACTAGTTCAGAACATCCTTCTCCTTGAGAAGCACTTACAACTTGAAAGTTTCTATTAATTCCAAAAAATCTTCTATATTGATTTAATCGTAAATTCCTAAATTCTTTATTAACCAAATCCCACTTATTTAATGCAACAATAAACTCAGTTTTATTTGCGAGTAGAAAATTCAAAATATATTCATCACCTCTACCAGGTTCTTCACTTGAATCAATTACAAAAATTACCATATCAACTCCATTAATTGCAGATTTTGCGTTTTTTACTAATATCTCTCCAAGTCGATGATGAGGTTTATGAACACCTGGCGTATCAACAAAAATTATTTGCCCATTGTCTGTAGTAAGTATTCCTTTTAATTTATTTCTAGTAGTTTGCGCTATTGGAGAAGTAATTGTTATTTTTTCTCCAATCAATTTATTTATTAAAGTAGATTTACCCACATTTGGCCTCCCTAGTAAAGTTACAAACCCAGATCTATAATTGGCCAAAGACTTTTAATGCATCAATAATAAAATTCTGATCAAAAATGGAAAAAAAAACCATAAATTTAAAAGAAGCTTCGTTCACTCAAGCAATCAACATATCCGCGCAATGGTGCAAAGAGTGGGGTGAAGATCTACTCAGCGAAGAGGTTTTAGCAGATAGAATCGCAGAGCTTACTAAAACAAGAAATGGACTTAGAGGATTTTTTGCATACGCTTTATCAGATAAAGATTGTTTTTTGTTGGATAAACTTCCTTTTTCACTAATTTACAAACTGAACGAAGGTGGTGATGCTGTAACAGAAATAGTATTAAAAAATTTAATAATGAGTTCCGCTCAAATTATTATTCATCGAAGAGATAATAATCATGAATATGAGATAACATCAGAAAACATTTCAGATAGATGTAAGGCTATTTTAAGACTGCTAGAAACGAAGTCAGTTACAAAGTCTGTCAATCAAGTCCTTAAAGACTTAGATGATATGGGCAATAGTTTTGATAATTCAGTAAAGTATGACTCAGAGCAAAAGGAATTTATAAAAAAACAAATTCTTGATATCGCCCATTAAAAAAGCGTAGAAAACAAATCTACGCTTTAGGTTAGTTATTTACGTATTGTGTTTAGTCCCTTCTTCCACCGCCTTGAAGAGCAATCATTAATCTCAATATAAAAACAAAAAGATTTATATAGGTTAGATACATACCTAAGGCTCCTGCAAGGTATTGATCATCATTATATCTTCTTGGCATTGTATAGAAATCAACAAAAGACATTGCAACAAATAAGACAGTTCCAAAACCTGCAATTATCAATTCAAGTCCTGAACCTCCAAAAACGCCTGGAGCAAAGAATCCTCCAATTAATTGGACAAACATCGCTATAAGCAGTCCTATTAACCCAAGACCTACCACCCCACTTAGTGCTTGACCGACACTGTCACTCATTCTTTGGCCGGTATAAGAGGCAATAACGAAAGTTATTCCTGTAGCTAAGGCAGCTGTTCCAACAGAACCAATACCAATAGTTCCTATTGCTAAAGCAACTATTCCACTTAAGGTGAATCCAGTTAACAAGCTAAATCCTGTTAGTAAAGGCAAAGCCTTCGCATTATTTGCATTATTTGCAGCACTTGTGGCTATAAAAAACAAAATCAACTCTGCAATTAATGCAACTATTGAAAGAGGCTGGAAAAGCCCAGGATTTGTAGCTATGAGTGAGACACCTGCTAAAACGCCTAAAGAAGTTAAAACCATACCTCCACCAACGTAAGGTAAAGCTTTTTGAACAACATTAGGTCCAACAATTGAACTAGTTTGTGCTTCACGAATAGCTTGATTGAAATTACTACTTGCTGGCATTTTCTTTTTTAAACTTTTTTATATTCTACTCGATTTTTAAAATTTCAGGGTACGGATCTCCAGAGTTATAAAGTTATTGATAAGCCTCAATAATTTTCTGAACTAAAGGATGACGAACTACATCTTCAACAGTTAAATAACAAAATTTTATACCTTGAGTTTCAGAGAAAATTCTAGATGCTTCGATTAGGCCGCTTTCCTGATCTTTTTTTAAATCAATTTGTGTAATATCTCCATTTACAACCATTTTAGATCTCTCTCCTAATCTGGTCAAAAACATTCTCATTTGAGAGCAAGTAGTATTTTGTGCTTCATCTAGGATAACTATGGAGTTGTCTAAGGTTCTGCCTCTCATAAATGCCAAAGGAGCAACTTCAATAATTCCCTTATCAATTAACGAATTTGTTCTGTCAATCCCGAAAATACTATGTAAAGAATCAAAAAGGGGTCTTAAATATGGATCTACTTTTTGTTGCAAATCACCAGGTAGGAATCCCAAACTTTCTCCAGCTTCTACAGCTGGTCTGGTTAAAACAATTTTTTCAATTTTCTTCTCGTTCAATAGTCGTGCCGCGCAAACAGTTGCCAAAAATGTCTTACCAGTTCCAGCTGGACCAATCGCAAAGGTAAGATCAAAGTTTTCAATTGATTCAACATATTCTTTTTGCCTTATAGTTCTTGGTCTTAAATATCTTCCTTCTTTGGAACGCGCAAGAATTTTTTTTCCTAGTTCAGCATGTGAAGACGATTCTCCCATATTTAAAGAACTTAAAGCCGCTTTAAGATCTACCTCTGGGACTTCTAACCCTTGTTCCCAAATTGGTCTTGTTAGTTCTACTAATGCTGAGGCTCTCTCAATTTTAGATATGACACCGTTCATCTCAAGTTGTAAGCCTCTTATAGTTAAAGAAACTCCTGTGAGAGACTCAAATTTTTTTAAGAAAGAATTACCAGGTCCAGATAATGCTGTAGCGGCATCAGAGCTTGGCAAATCTATTTTGAAGTGACCAGTTTTGGAAACCTCCTTCATTTAGTTATTGAATAAGAATAAAAATTTATCAACTCACTAGCTTTCAGCTTCATTCCCCTCGCTTTCAATTTTACTACTATCATTTTCTAAGTTATTAGTTTTAGCCTTAGCTAATTTTTCCTTCTCTAACTTTGCTTTACCAATTGCGATAGAGGATCTTTCTGTTTTTTCTAATAACCCTCCCTTTTCTAATAAAGTTCTCACAACATCAGTTGGCTGAGCACCCTGAGTAAGTCTTGTTCTTAAAGCTTCTGTGTCAAGCCTGGTTTCCTTAGTTCTTGGATTATAAAAACCTAGTTCTTGCAGGGGTCTACCATCTCTTCTGGAAGTACTGTTGCATGCAACAATTCTGAAACTTGCCTCTTTTTTCTTTCCAAAGCGCTTAAGGCGCAATTTAATCATCTTAAATTAATGCGTTTTTAATAATAATATCATTCAAAGGTAAAAATATAGAAACTACAAATCGGCAAAACCTTTTTTCTTTTTATTATTTTTTTGTTTTTTCATTGGCTTATTACCACTCGTACCTCCCATTCCTGGCATTCCTGGCATTCCTCCCATTCCTGGCATTCCTCCCATTCCTGGCATACCTCCGTTGGACATTTGTTTCATAAAACCTCTCATTCTTTGAAAATCGGCTAAAACTTTATCTACATCTTTTGCTTCATAACCGCTACCTTGAGCGATTCTTTGTCTTCTTGAGGGGTGAGCGGCAAGAACTTCGGGTTTTTGTTTCTCCTCAAGAGTCATTGACGAGATCATAGATTCTATTTTCTTAAGTTGATCTTCTCCATCTTTTATCATCCCATCATCTATTTTATTCATTCCAGGAATCAATTTAATCAATCCACCAAGTGAACCCATTCTTTTAATTAATCTCATTTGCTTTACAAAATCATTAAAATCAAAAGTCGCTTCTTGAAGTTTCTTTTGCATCGCTTCTGCATCAGCAAGTTCAACTTCTTTTTGTGCTTTTTCAACAAGTGTCAATACATCGCCCATGCCTAAAATTCTGCTGGCCATTCTCTCTGGATGAAATGGTTGCAATGCCTCTATTTTTTCACCCACACCTATAAATTTGATAGGTTTACCACTTATTTTTCTTATCGATAAAGCAGCTCCACCTCTTGAGTCACCATCCAACTTAGTTAATATCGCCCCTGTGATTCCTACTTTTTCATGAAATGATTTTGTTAAGTCTGCAGCTTCTTGCCCAATCATTGAATCAACAACGAGCAAAACTTCATCAGGATTAGAAACTTCTTTTATTCGAACCATTTCACTCATCATGGAATCATCAATTTGCAGTCTTCCTGCAGTATCAATAATTATCGAATTAAAATCATTTTCACTAGCAAAATTCAATGCTTCCTTAGCTATTTCTTCTGGTTTGCTATTTTTTTCTTTAGCTGAAAAAACTTCCAATTCATATTGACTTCCCAATGTTTTAAGCTGCTCTACAGCTGCTGGTCGATAAATATCTGCAGCCACCAAAAGAACTTTTTTATCTTTTTCCTTTAAATAAAGTCCTAATTTTCCTGTTGCAGTTGTTTTGCCCGCTCCCTGAAGTCCAGCCATCAAAATGACTGTAGGACTATTTTCATTTTCGTTTAATGGAGAATTTTCATTCCCCATAATGTTAATCAATTCTTTATTTACAACTTCAATAAATTTTTGACCTGGGTTTACACCCCTAACTACTTCTTCTCCAATAGCTTTATCTTTGACATCTGATATAAACTCTTTTACTACAGACAAACTAACATCTGCATCAAGGAGTGCCCTTTTTACCTCCTTCAAGGCATCGTTTATATTATTTTCACTAATTTTTGCTTCGCCTCTTAAACCCTTTACTGCGTCTTCAAAGCGTGACGAGAGTTCATCAAACATTATTAAAAAGTAATTTTAATTATTATAGATGATCTTGAAGTTTGTAATTACACGCCGCTCACAAAATCAACCAATTTCCACGATTTATTTGAAAAAC
>CACAYX010000031.1 GCA_902536775.1 uncultured Prochlorococcus sp. | reverse complement strand
AATGGTCATCCACCCACTTGGGGAATTCGCTAAAGTTGCTTGTATTTGGGTTTATAGAGTTCTGAAATGTACCTATAGAAACCTCATAATGATTTCTAGTATCAATGACAATTGTATTTTGATTTTTAATTAACTTGTTCCAATCAGCTGAATCAACATATGTCCCATTATTTTCTAAAGGATTTATTTGAGGGACACCCATGGTTACTATTTCTTTCTTGATTTTTATTTTTAATTTTTTGAAGACTTTGTTTCTTGAGAAGTTTACCTTAATATGCAAATTCCTATTATCTGTATATTTATTAATTATATTGATTACGATATCAATTACATTTTTCTCAGCACAAATAGTTCCATTAATGCCTTCACTTGCAAAAATTAATAAACCTGAAAGATCGTTTTCATTTTCGATTTCTAATAATTTATTTTTTAGATCAAAAATTAAGTTTTCTTGAAATGGGAAGAAAGAGTAAAGAGAAACTATTTTATAATTTTTGCCTTTCATAAAGAAGATAATGTTTTTTCACAATTTTCAAAATCTTTGTTAAATGATACTCCTACCTCTTTAAGAAGTTTTCTGTCTGATTGAAAAGATGGATTTGAAGTTGTGAGTAACTCATCTCCATAAAAAATTGAATTTGCCCCACATTGAAAACATATAATTTGGGCTTCTTTTGAAAGCTTTTCTCGCCCTGCACTTAATCTTATTTTACTTTTAGGCATAAGAATTCTTGCTGTAGCAATCATCCTTATCATTTCAATAGAATCAATATCTTGGTTATCTTCTAAACCAGTACCTTCAATAGCTACTAATGAATTTATAGGAACACTTTCAGGGTGTGGATTCATGTTTGAAAGCACTTTCAAAAGAGATGCTCTATCGCCATTAGTTTCACCCAAACCTATTATCCCTCCACAACAAACATTTATTCCTGCATTCCTCACTCTTTTGATAGTATCTAGTCTGTCTTGATAAGTTCTAGTCGTAATAATATTTTTATAATGCTCAGGACTAGTATCAAGATTGTGATTATAGGCGGTCAAACCTGCATTAGCCAGTCTGGAAGCTTGTTCTTCTGTAAGCATCCCAGCAGTAACGCATGCTTCCATCCCTAAATCTCTTACACCGCTAACCATCTCTAACATCGCATTAAATGATTTTCCATCTCTAATTTCTCTCCACGCCCAACCCATACAAAACCTATCTGCACCCTCATTTTTTGCTATTTTAGCTCTTGTTAAAACCTCTTCAACTTGAAATTGAGGATGACTTTTGATTTCGCTAGCACTATAAATTGATTGGCTACAGTACGAACAGTTTTCCTCACATCCACCAGTTTTTACGCTGAACAATGATGCTAATTGAATGTCGTATTTGTTAAATTTCCTATGAACGGTTTGTGATTCCCACATTAAATCAATTAGAGGCATATTAAGTATTTCCAATATCTCCTCTTTATTCCAATCGAACCTAATTTCTTTTAATAACTGATAATTCGAATTAGCCATTTTTATTAGGAATATTGAGAATCTTCAAAAGATCCAGTTGGTAATGATTCTATACCGCCGAAACGTCTATTTCTTGATTGGTAATCAATTATTGCTTTAAAAAATTCATGCTCATTGAACTCTGGCCAAAGTACGTCAGATATATAAATTTCTGAATATGCTAATTGCCATAATAAAAAATTACTTATCCTTTTTTCGCCACTAGTTCTTATTAGTAACTCTGGATCCTTAATCCCTCCAGTTAATAGCTCTGAATTAAATAATTCTTCATTAATTTCACTTGGTTTTATTTCCCCAGCAGAAGATTTTAATGCTAATTCTTTTGCAACTTTTACTATTTCTTGTCTACCTCCGTAATTAACACAAACATTGAATAAAAATTCATTATTGTTTTTAGTAAGTGATTCTGAACTAGAGATTATTTCTCTTAAATTTTTTGGGAAAGGAGTTAAATCTCCAATAAATTTTATTTTTGTTGATTCTTCATGTATCTCTTTAATTTCTTTTTTTAAAACTTCGCTAAAAAGATTTATAAGAAATTCAACTTCTTTTATTGGTCTTGACCAATTCTCAGTTGAAAAAGCATAAACAGTAATTACTTTACAACCTAAATTTTTTGAAGCTTTGAGAATTTTTTTTAATACATTGACGCCCTGTTTGTGTCCAAATGATCGAGGTAAACCTCTTTTTATTGCCCATCTCCCATTTCCGTCCATAATTATTGCTATATGTTTGGGCAACTTTTGCTTATCTATTTTCATTAATAATTCATTGATTTTATCATCTACTACTTTTTCTAAATTCATTAGTTAATCCTTTTTGTTAATAAAAATTTCTGATTTTTCTGACTCTTTTTTATTTATATTACTGATGATATTATCACCCGAGTCTGTTTTTTGGGATAAGATATTTTTACTTAAAGATGCTTTATTTGCTCCTGTAGAGTTTTGATTCCCAATCAAGTTTACGAGAAGTTCCTGCAACCTACTGCTAGTAATTGGTCTTTCAAGTTTCCCTTGGTTAGCTAATGATAAAGTACCTGTCTCTTCAGAGACAACGATACAAATACACCTGTCGAATCTTTCTGTAATTCCTAATGCAGCTAAATGTCTTGTCCCATATCTGCTTATTCCTTGTCTTGAGAGAGGAAGTATTACGCCAGCAGAAATTATTTTGTTACCTTTAACTAGAACTGCTCCATCATGTAAAGGTGTATCTGTTGCGAAAAGATTTATTAAAAGGTCAGTTGATAATTGTGCCTCAATATTGGTACCTGAATATAAAAAATCCTCAGGTCTTAAATCACTACCCAAATCTACAACGATTAAAGCGCCTCTTCTATTTTGAGAGAGTTTACCAGCAGTATCAACTAACTGTGTAATGGTAGTTGAAGTTGCTCTAAATTCCTTTGGTGGATTCCCAAGTAATACAGCTAGCCTACCAGTGCCTAGTAGTTCCATTAATCTTCTTAACTCTCCTTGCCAAAGAATCGCTAATGAGAGAGAGCAAGCAAGTACTACAGCATCAATTAATTTTGATGTTAGTGGAAGGTATGCATATCTTTGAATAAACCATGCGAATGATACTAAAAACAAATATCCTCTGAGAAGCCATAATGTCCGTTGTTCTTTTACTCTAGAGAATAATAAAAGTCCGAAACCAATAGCAAATAATACATCTAATAAAAGTTTTAAATTTATTATCCCCCAGAAATTCACATTAAATACAAAATTAATTTAAATGTACCTAATTTTGTTTGATAAAGCGATCAGGTAATACGTCATATTTTAAAAGATCCAATGGGCTTTCTCTTTTTTGAATAATTTCTGCCTCTCCATCTTTAACTAAGAGAGCAGCAGGTCTTGGAATTCTGTTGTAGTTAGAACTCATTGAATTATTATATGCACCAGTACCAAAAACACATATAAGATCTCCAGTTTTACATTCTGCTAGTTCAATTTCTTTAAACAATACATCTCCTGATTCGCAATGCTTACCAGCAATAGTATATTTATTTTTGGAATTAATATTAAATGGATTATTTACTAAACATGCAGAATAATTTGATTGATAAGTAATTGGTCTTGGATTATCACTCATACCACCATCAACAGATAAATATGTTCTGATACCGGGAATTTCTTTAAAAGCTCCAATTTTGTAAATGGTTATACCTGCTGTAGATACAATAGATCTACCAGGTTCGCACATTAATGTGGGAAAATCTAGGTTGTTTTTTTTACAAGCTTCAACAACGGAAGAAGAAATTGTTTTTACCCATTCATCAATTGAAGGTGGGTCATCACTTTCTGTATATCTGATACCTAAACCACCGCCAACATTTAGTTCATTAATATTATGACCAAATTTTTTGGCTTCTAAGATAACCTTTACCATTATTTCTCCCAGATCCTTATGAGGGTCTAGTTCAAAAATCTGTGAACCAATATGAGCATGTAAACCTTTTAATTTTAGGTGTTTTGTATTGCTGATTCTGTTAAATAGAATTTTTAAATATTCTATTCCGAAACCAAATTTGCTATCAAATGATCCGGTTCTAATGTATTCATGCGTATGGCATTCTATCCCAGGAGTAAAGCGAATCATTATTTCTAAATCATGATTAAATGAATTTGAGATTTCATCTAATCTTTCTAAGTCATAATCATTATCTACAATAACTTTAATGTTATTTCTAACTGCGAATTCTAATTCTTTGTCTGATTTGTTGTTACCATGAAAAACAATTTTTTCATTTGGAACCCCACCTTTAATAGCAGTTAATAGTTCTCCTTCTGAAACCGCATCAAGTCCTAAACCTTCCGAAGAAATGAGACTACTCATGAAAATGGAACTATTTGCCTTAGAAGCATATATGGGCAATGATTTTCCTGGGTAATATTTTTCTAATGCTTTTTTGTATGCTTTACAAGAATTTCTTAAAGTGATTTCATCTAAGATGTAAAGGGGAGAATCATATTTTTTAACTAGTTCTTCAATAGAGCATCCACCAACTGACAATTTCCCATCTCCTTCAATGGATGTGGTAATAGGCACAATATTTTTGTTAGGACTTTCCAAGTCAATTTTTTGTTTTAAAAAAGATTGTTTTTCTTCCATGGGATAACTTTAAATAAAGCTTTGCCAAAACTGTCATATTTTATAATGACTTTAGATTTGAACTTTCTAGATACAAATACATAATAAATGATATCTATTAAACAAATAAATAAGAAAGATATTGATTTGTGTTATGAATTAGATTCAAATACGATTTCGCTATGGAGTAAAGAACAATGGGCTAACGAATTCAAAAAAGATGGCACAAAAATCTTAGGGTTATTAATTAAAAATTTAGTCATTGGTATATGCGTTTTTCAAGTTGTTCTTGATGAAGCTCAAATAAATTATTTTGTTGTAAACAAGAAATTTAGAAAAAAGGGATTTGGATCTTATCTAATGAGCTATTTGATAAAAAAATGTGAAAAATTAAATTTAAAAAAATTACTATTAGAGGTTTCTCATCACAACGTTACTGCTGAAAGATTTTATAGTCGCTTTAATTTTTCGACTGTAGGAATAAGAAAAAATTATTATAGAGATGGTTCTCATGCTCTTTTAAAAGAAAAAAAATTAACAACAAAATAATGTAAAAATTTAAATGTTCGGATAACCAGAATCACTGAAATTACTATAATTTCTTGTTATATCACTAAAAAAGTTGAATTTAATTTGATAATTTTTAATTTTGGGTATTCACAAAAGCTCATTCTGAACACAAAATTGACATATTACTGGTAGGTTATTAATAGGATTTAATCTTCTAATGTTTGAAAGATTTACAGAAAAAGCTATAAAAGTCATTATGCTTGCTCAAGAGGAAGCAAGAAGACTTGGTCATAATTTCGTTGGAACTGAACAAATTCTTTTAGGCTTAATTGGAGAAGGTACTGGGGTTGCAGCGAAAGTGCTTAAATCACTTGGAGTTAATTTAAAAGATTCAAGAATAGAGGTGGAAAAGATAATAGGTAGAGGTTCAGGTTTTGTAGCTGTAGAAATACCTTTTACTCCTAGGGCTAAAAGAGTTTTAGAACTCTCCTTAGAAGAGGCTCGTCAACTTGGTCATAATTATATTGGTACAGAACATTTATTGTTAGGTTTAATAAGAGAAGGTGAAGGTGTTGCTGCAAGAGTTCTTGAAAATCTTAATATTGATCTTACAAAAGTTAGAACTCAAGTTATAAGGATGCTAGGTGAAACAGCCGAAGTTGGTACAGGGGCCAGTTCCACTAAGGGCAATTTAAAAACTGCTACTCTTGATGAATTCGGAACAAACTTAACAAAATTAGCAAGTGAATCAAAATTAGATCCAGTCGTTGGACGCCATTCAGAAATAGATCGTGTAGTTCAAATACTAGGTAGGAGGACAAAAAATAATCCTGTTCTTATTGGGGAACCAGGTGTAGGTAAAACAGCCATCGCAGAAGGTTTAGCTCAAAGAATACAAACAGGAGATATTCCAGACATACTTGAAGATAAAAGAGTCTTGACTCTTGATATAGGTCTTTTGGTAGCAGGAACAAAATATAGAGGTGAGTTTGAAGAAAGGTTAAAAAAAATAATGGAAGAAATTAAATCAGCTGGTAACGTCATTCTTGTCATAGATGAAGTTCATACTTTGATTGGTGCTGGAGCTGCTGAAGGAGCTATAGATGCAGCAAATATACTCAAGCCAGCATTAGCTAGAGGGGAACTTCAATGTATTGGAGCAACAACTTTAGATGAATATAGAAAACATATTGAAAGAGATGCTGCTCTAGAAAGAAGATTCCAGCCTGTAATGGTAGGTGAGCCATCTATAGAAGATACAATCGAAATTTTAAAAGGTCTCAGAGAGCGTTACGAACAACATCATCGTCTAAAAATTACTGATGATGCGCTAGAAGCCGCTGCTCATTTAGGGGATCGTTATATATCTGACAGATTTTTACCTGATAAGGCCATTGATCTCATCGACGAGGCTGGAAGTAGAGTACGTTTAATAAACTCTAAACTTCCGCCTGAAGCAAAACAAATAGATAGAGAATTAAGACAAGTCCAAAAACAGAAGGAAGAATCTGTAAGAGACCAAAATTTCGATCAAGCTGGCCAATTACGCGAAAAAGAAATGGAATTGTCTGCAAAAATAAAAGAAGTTCTGGACAATAAAAAAGAATCTTCAACTGTAGATCAATCTGATGTTGATAATTCTGTAAAAAGTGATTCAAAACTTTTACAAGGTCCCCTTGTTAGTGAAGAGGATGTAGCTCATATTGTGGCTTCATGGACAGGTGTTCCTGTTCAAAAATTAACAGAAACTGAATCAGTAAAGCTTCTTAATATGGAGGAAACACTTCACCAAAGGCTAATTGGTCAAGATGAAGCTGTTAAGGCTGTCTCAAGAGCTATAAGAAGAGCAAGAGTTGGATTAAAAAATCCTAATAGACCCATAGCAAGTTTTATCTTTTCTGGTCCTACCGGTGTTGGTAAAACTGAATTGACTAAATCATTGGCTTCATATTTCTTCGGTAGTGAAGAAGCAATGATCAGATTAGATATGTCAGAATTTATGGAAAGACATACAGTTAGTAAACTTATAGGTTCACCTCCTGGTTATGTTGGTTTTAATGAAGGTGGTCAGCTTACTGAGGCTGTTAGAAGACGTCCTTATACTGTAGTTTTATTTGATGAAGTTGAAAAGGCTCATCCAGATGTTTTCAACTTATTATTGCAACTACTTGAAGATGGAAGATTAACTGATTCCAAAGGTAGAACTGTAGATTTTAAAAATACATTATTAATAATGACCTCTAATATCGGTTCAAAAGTAATCGAGAAAGGTGGCGGCGGACTAGGTTTCGAATTCTCAGGTGATTCAGTTGAAGATAGCCAATATAACAGAATTAAATCACTAGTTAATGAAGAACTTAAGCAATACTTTAGGCCTGAATTTTTAAATAGACTTGATGAAATAATTGTATTCAGACAACTAACTAAAAATGAAGTTAAAGAAATTGCTGAAATAATGTTGCAAGAAGTTTTTATCCGACTACAAGATAAAGGGATTAAATTAAATGTCACCGATGCTTTCAAAGATAGACTTGTTGAGGAAGGTTACAATCCTTCATATGGAGCGAGACCTTTGAGAAGGGCAGTTATGCGCTTACTAGAAGATATTTTGGCTGAAGAAGTTCTTTCTGGGAGAATAAAAGATGGAGATAATGCTTTAGTAGATATTGATGATAATAAAAAAGTTACAATAAATATTTCTTCTGAAGAATCTTCTCAAGAGTTGGCAGGTGCTAACTTCTAATCATTCAAAGTAAATATGCAGTCTATTTCTCCAGAAACTATTTATAGGGGAAATTCTGCTTGGGAAGAATCTTTACCTCAAATTACTAAACTAACTAAAAGTCCATTAATTCTAGGTAGAGGGATTCAAACGAATAATTTGAGAAATAATATTTTTAATGATTTAAAAAATCAAAAACTTAATGTTAATTCTGCTAATTTGCAATTTGATTGTTGTTACGAAGATATTTCAAGAGTTAAGAATATTATTTCAAATAATAATAATGATTGTGTTATCGCAGCTGGAGGTGGCAAAGTTCTAGACTCTGGAAAATATATAGCCGAATCTCTTAATATCCCTTGTATTACTGTCCCCCTTAGCGCCTCTACATGTGCTGGTTGGACAGCTTTATCAAATATTTATACAAAGGATGGTCAATTCATAAAGGATGTTGCATTAGGGTCTTGTCCGAAAATACTAGTTTTTGATCATAAATTTATTCAAACAGCTCCATCAAGAACACTTGCAAGTGGCATAGCAGATGCTTTAGCCAAATGGTACGAATCCTCAATAACAAGTTCAAATATAGATGACGGTCTTGTTCAACAAGCAATTCAGATTTCAAGAGTTTTAAGAGATCAACTATTAATAAATGGAGGAAAAGCATTTAAGGGTCAATTTGAAAATAATTCATCTTGGCAAAATACTGTAGAAGCATGTGGACTTACAGCAGGATTAGTTGGCGGTATTGGTGGAGAAAAATGTAGGACTGCAGCAGCACATGCTATTCATAATGCAATTACTCAGATAATCATCCCTAATAAATTCTTACATGGTGAGATTGTTGGGGTTGGATTATTATTGCAATTAAGACTAGAAGAAATGAAAAATAATAATAAATTAGCTGATCAATCAATTAAACAATTATTTGTACTCATGAAAGAATTGAATTTGCCAACTACTATCGGACAGCTTGGAATAAATGTTTTTGAAAATAATAATTTAGAGAAAATTGCTGAGTTTACTTGTCGAGATAAATCTGAGATTCACTTTTTGCCTTTTGAAATTAATAAACAAGACATAATAGAGGTTATTTCAAATTTTGAACAACAAAAAATTAAAACATAAACATTTTTTTGACTAATAACAATTTTAAACAATTAAGTGATTTAAATGTAGAATTCTTCAAAAGTGCCAAATTGTCACTATTAGACCCTTTAGGTCTTTATTTGGCAAATGATGTTAAGTGGATAAAACTCAACCAAAACTGGAATTCCTTAGAATACCCAGTAGTTATGGGAGGGAAAGGTCAACCTATACTTCTTCTACATGGCTTTGATAGTAGTTTTTTAGAATTTAGGAGAATATATAAATCACTAATAAGAAATTTTCAAGTTATAGTTCCTGATCTGCTGGGTTTTGGTTTTAGTCCCAGGTGCGCAACAAATGAGTACAATTCATCTAAAATAATTTCGCATTTAATTGATCTCCTTAAGACCTTAAAGATAACAAAGAATCTGAAAATTGTTGGTGCCTCTATGGGAGGCTCAACAGCTTTAAAACTTGCTTTCGAAATTCCTGATTCTATTGATAAAATAATCCTTTTGTCCCCCGCCGGGTTGTTTGGAGAACCTAAGAGTATCCCTTTTCCTCTTAACCAAATTGGCGCCTCATTTCTTGGATTGCCTCAGGTCAGAAAAAGTCTTTGTAGGCAAGCATTTGCTTTTCCAGATGAATGCGTTGGCAAGATGGAAGAGCAAATTGCTTCAATTCATCTAGGTTGCAAAGGATGGAGGAATTCACTTGCATCATTT
>CACAYX010000030.1 GCA_902536775.1 uncultured Prochlorococcus sp. | reverse complement strand
CCCCTCCATGCCAGAGGTAATGAGATTAAATAAGCTAGGTTCATTTAGTATGGCTCAACTTGGTCAATCTAAAAGTATTATTGGAGATTTAATAAAAAAGAAAAAAGAATCTGATGGAGCAAGTTTTCAAGATTCAATGTTGAAGTTATTAAATACACTACCTTCAATACTTAAATATCTACCAGTAGAAAAAGCTCAAGATGCTAGAACATTTATTCTGAGTTTTCAGTACTGGTTAGGTGGTACCACTGAGAACTTAAAAAACTTCTTGTTAATGATTTCTGAAAAGTACGCTGTTTCAGAGAACATAAAAGATCAAATAGAAGAATTAAAAATTCAAGACCCTGAAACATTCCCAGATTTAGGAATTTGGCATCCTCTTGCTCCTTGCATGTTTGAAAGTCTTAAAGAATATCAAAATTGGGAGAATAATAGGAAAGATATAAATCCTAAAGATGACAAAACTCCAACGATAGGTTTAGTGCTTCAAAGAAGTCACATAGTTACAGGGGATGATGCCCATTACGTTGCCGTAATTCAAGAATTAGAATACAGAGGTGCGAGAGTACTTCCTATCTTCTGTGGGGGTCTTGATTTTTCTAAACCAGTTAATGAATTTTATTATGATTCGATAAATAAAGATCAGCCTATAGTTGACGGAGTTGTATCTCTAACTGGATTTGCACTAGTAGGCGGACCGGCAAGACAAGATCATCCTAGAGCTATTGAAGCTCTTAAAAGGCTAAATAGACCATATATGGTTGCACTTCCATTAGTCTTCCAAACCACACAAGAATGGGAAGATAGTGATCTAGGTTTACATCCAGTTCAGGTGGCACTTCAAATTGCAATTCCAGAACTTGATGGTGCTATTGAACCTATCATTCTTTCAGGTCGTGATGATGCTACAGGTAAGGCGCATACGCTCCAAGATCGAGTTGATGTAATAGCTGAGAGAGCCATAAAATGGTCAACTTTAAGAGTTAAACAAAGAAAGGATAAAAAATTAGCCATCACAGTATTTAGTTTTCCACCAGACAAAGGAAATGTTGGTACGGCAGCATACTTGAATGTTTTTGGTTCAATTTATAGAGTACTTCTTGAAATGAAATCGAAAGGATATCAAATAGATGAACTTCCAAGTAATTCAAAAGAATTAATGGAAAAAGTAATTAACAACCCTGAAGCGATGGATGGCTCTCCAGAGTTAAATATTGCTCATAAGATGTCAGTAAAAGAATACGAAGAGTTCACACCATATTCACAAAGACTTGAAGAGAATTGGGGTAAACCTCCTGGGAACCTTAATAGTGACGGACAAAACCTTCTTATCTATGGGAAACATTTTGGAAATGTTTTTATAGGAGTTCAACCTACATTCGGTTATGAAGGTGATCCAATGAGATTGCTATATTCAAGAAGTGCTAGTCCTCATCATGGTTTTGCTGCCTATTACACGTATGTAGAAAAAATCTGGGGGGCTGATGCTGTTCTCCATTTTGGTACACACGGCTCACTTGAATTTATGCCTGGCAAGCAGATGGGGATGAGTGAAACTTGCTATCCTGATTCTCTCATTGGATCATTGCCTAATTTGTATTACTATGCTGCGAATAATCCATCTGAAGCAACAATTGCGAAGAGGAGAGGGTATGCTTCAACCATTAGTTATCTGACTCCTCCAGCGGAAAATGCAGGACTCTACAAAGGACTTAAAGAACTAAGTGAACTCGTTGGTTCTTATCAACAATTAAGAGAAAATAGTAGGGGTATTCAAATTGTAAATGCAATAGTTGAGACTTCTAAACAATGTAATCTTGACAAGGATGTAGAGCTCCCTTCAAAAGATGTAGAAGAACTTTCAATAGATGAAAGAGATTTATTTGTTGGTAATGTCTATAAACAGTTGATGGAAATTGAAAGTAGATTATTACCATGCGGTCTTCATACTATCGGAGAAGCTCCAACAGCAGAAGAAGCTGTTGCAACACTTGTAAATATTGCATCTTTAGAGAGAGAACAAGAGGGATTAAGATCTCTTCCTGGATTACTAGCAGAATCCATAGGCCTAACTATTGAACAAATTTATGATGGTAATAATAAAGGAGAACTTAAATATGTAGAGTTAAATGAAAAAATCATAAAGACAGCAAGAGAGTCTATTTTTGCGATGGTCAACTCTTTAAAAATTGTTGATGGCAGAGTTTATTTAGAAAAATCACTTCTTTCCAAACTTTTCGATATTCTCAAAGTTTTTGGTCTAAATCTACCTACTCCCTGGTTAAGAGTCTGCAGATTAAATGGATTTAATGAAGTTAATCAGAAGGAATTAAATAGATTATTTGATTACTTACTTTTCTGTCTCGAACAAGTTTGTGCAGACAAAGAAATGGATAGCCTAATTAAAGCACTAGATGGAAATTATGTTTTACCTGGACCAGGTGGAGATCCCATAAGAAATCCAGGAGTTTTGCCCAGTGGTAAAAATATCCATGCACTTGATCCTCAATCAATCCCAACTACAGCAGCAGTAGCTGCAGCAAAGTCTGTTGTTGACAAATTAATTGAAAGACAAAAGGAAGAGCAAGGAACCTGGCCTGAAACAATAGCTTGTGTTTTATGGGGTACTGATAACATCAAAACCTACGGAGAATCACTTGCACAAATCTTATGGTTTGTTGGAGTAAAACCAAAACCAGATTCTGTTGGAAGAATCAATAAACTAGAATTAATCCCTCTAGAAGAATTAGGTAGGCCAAGAATAGATGTAGTTGTTAATTGTTCAGGAGTATTTAGAGATCTATTTATTAATCAAATGGCATTAATAGATCAGGCAGTCAAATTAGCTGCTGAAGCTGATGAACCATTGGAATCTAATTTTGTAAGAAAGCATTCACTAGAACAATCAGAAAAAGAAGGTACCTCTATAAGAGAAGCTTCAGCGAGGGTATTCTCAAATGCAAGTGGAAGTTACAGTTCAAATGTTAATTTAGCCGTAGAAAATTCAACTTGGGAGGAAGAAAATGAATTACAGGAAATGTATTTATCACGCAAAACATATGCTTTTAATGCCGATAATCCGGGTGAGATGAATCAAAAAAGAGAGGTATTTGAGTCAGTAATGAAAACAGCAGATGTTACATTTCAAAACCTTGATTCCTCAGAGATTTCATTAACAGATGTAAGTCATTATTTTGATTCAGATCCAACAAAATTGATAAAGACACTTAGAGATGATGGAAAAGAACCAAGTAGCTACATAGCAGATACAACCACTTCTAATGCTCAAGTTAGAACTCTTGGAGAAACTATTAGATTGGACTCAAGAACAAAACTTTTAAATCCTAAGTGGTATGAAGGTATGCTCAAATCTGGTTATGAAGGAGTTAGAGAACTTTCTAATAGACTTAATTACACTCTTGGTTGGAGTGCGACAAGTGGTCAAGTGGATAATTTTGTATATGAAGAAACTAATGAAACATTTATAAATGACGAAGAGATGAGGAAAAGATTAATGGATCTTAATCCTAATAGTTTCAGAAGAATTGTTGGAACATTGCTAGAAGTCAATGGTAGGGGATATTGGGAAACTTCAGATGAGAATATAGAACAGTTGAAAGAACTATACCAAGAGGTAGAGGATAAAATCGAAGGAGTTAAAGAATAATAAATTTATTATATTCTGTAGATCCTATCAGCTACTTTCAGGATTTGATAATTAAGTTTTACGTTGTGAACTCTCACAATGTCAATATTAGATTGAGAACAAAGACAACTTATTGCAAGTGTTCCTATATCCCTTTCTTTTGGATTTTTTTCATTCAAAATTTCTCCTATAAATCTTTTCCTAGATGCACCTATCAAAATTGGCAAATTCCATTTTTTAAATACATCTAAGTTTCTCAAAATTTCCAAATTATGGATTATATCCTTTGAAAAACCAATTCCAGGATCCACTATTATATTTCTTTCATTTATATTTTTTTCTAAAGCATTCTTTATTAAATTATCAAGCGAGCACATGACATCACTCAATACATTCTGGTAATTAGAGAGTTGATTCATATTTTGACTATTACCACGACTATGAGTTATGACGAACGGACAGTTGAATTTTGATACAACATCCAAAATTTTTATATCTCTTCTTCCTCCCGTGACATCATTTATCCAATTAGCGCCATTTAAAAGAGCTTCGTAAGCCACTTCAGAATTAAAAGTATCAATAGAAATTAAAACATCTGGAAATTTAGATTTTATTAATTTTAGATATGGAACCAATCTTTTTATTTCTATGCTAGATCCAACTTCTTCAGCCCCAGGTCTTGTACTTTGAGCACCAAGATCAATAACATCAACACCATTGTTCAAGAAATGGTTAACTTGATCTAAAACTTTTTTTGATGAGTCTAATTCCCCACCATCACTAAATGAATCAGGAGTTAAATTAATAACTCCCATAATTGAAGTTTTTTGGCCCCAGCCGTTTGGCCATGGATTTTTCTTATTTATAATTTGCAATTCTCGCGAAGCTTTTCGGATCTAAAGAGGCCCCTCCAACTAACACCCCATCTATATCACTCATTGACATGATTTCGTCAATATTATTAGGTTTAACAGATCCTCCATATTGAATAATTACATCATCAAAACCTATTAATTTCCGAATCAAAGAACATATCTTATTAGCGTCTTCTGCCTCACATGTTTTACCAGTGCCAATAGCCCATATTGGTTCATAGGCAACAATTAAATTAGATGGATCTGTATTTTCTAATCCTTGTTCAACTTGTCTAGTAATAACTCTATCAGCTTCTCCTCTCTCTCTTTGTTCTAATGTTTCTCCTACACAAACAATTGGAGTAAGTCCACTAGATTGCGCAAAAACTGCTCTTTTATTAATTTGTTCATCACTTTCACTAAAATATTTCCTTGGCTCACTATGTCCAACGATTGCATATGAGACACCATGTTCAAGAAGCATTTTTGGAGATATTTCTGCAGTAAATGCTCCTTGATCTTCCCAATGAATATTTTGACTAGAAATATCTAAATAATCAAAATCAGAATGATCAGAAAAGGTTGAAATAGCAGTAAAAGGGGGAGCAATAACAACTTTACGATCATCTTTAATGTTTTTAATTAAAGGAATAAAATCTTCTAAATAGGATTTAGCTTCAGCACAAGTCATGTGCATTTTCCAATTACCAGCAATTACAGATTTTCTCAAAATACTATCTCCAAGAAAAATATACTAATACAAAGTGAGTTGAATACGCTAACTATTCAAAAATTAATTCATTTTTTAGAAATATTACTTTATCTCCCTTGTTTAACTTCCTTCCTCTCCTAGTCTCAATTACACCATTAACCTTAACAGAACCGGATTTAATAAAAATTTTTGCTTCGCCACCAGAAGATACCAAATTTTTCCATTTTAGGAATTGATCCAATTTCATTGTTTTTTATACCCAAAGATATTGATAAAGTAGGATAAACAATCAAATATATAATACCTTGAGACTAATACCACCAGTCAGACCATATTCAAATAGGTTTATAAAGGGTTTTATATGCATGCTTATTTACGTAGCTTGTTGGCCTTTATTAGCTTATTTAGCTGGAAACTTAATCCCAGCAATTGGGTCAGGTGATCTCTCAAAAGTTTCCAGCATAATAATTAAGTCTTTATTTGTATTTTTAGTTCAGAAAACTGCTCAATTTGGACAAGATGTATTCATAGCTAAACCATCTTTAGAAATTAGTGAAGTGATGAGAGGAAATTTATTTAGCAGAATTCAAAAAATAAAGATGAATTCTGTTGAAAATATTTCTGCCGGTGACATAACATATAGACTTACAGAAGATGCTGACAGGGTAAGCGAAGTTATTTATAAAACAGCTCAAGATACTATTCCATGCACTTTACAGTTGTTAGCAGTAATAATCTACATGTTTTATTTAGATTGGTCATTAACAGTATCAACATTCTTTTTAGCACCATTGATTATTCTTTCAGTTAACAGTTTTGGAAGAAGAGTTTTATTAGCATCCGAAAAAAGTCAAGAATCAACAAGTAATTTAGCAGGTTTAATAGGTGAATCTATAAATGGAATGTCCACCATAAGAGCTTTTGCTGCAGAAAATTGGATTGAGAAAAGATTTTATAAAAGATTAAGTACAAATAAAAAAGCAAAATATAAAACGTTAAAACTACTTGCATTTCAACATCCAGTTGTAGGATTTGTTGAAGCATTTGGAATATTAGCAATATTAGGTTTAGGAGCCGCAAGAATCAATCTAGGCCTTCTAACAAGCGAAGAATTTAGTAGTTTTTTTGCCGCAATATTAATGCTTATTGATCCAATAAGCCATGTAAGTACGAATTTTAATGACTATAAACAGGCAGAAGCCTCAATAAAAAGGTTGAAAAACATTAATCAAGAACCTTTCGAAGATGATAAAGAAAATTTACGAAGGATATCCAATTTTGAAGGCAAAATAAGTTTCAAGAAAGTCAATTTCGCTTATAAAAAAGATAATCAAGTACTTAAAAATATCAATTTAGAAATTAAAAGAGGGGAAGTCACAGCTTTCGTTGGAGCTTCTGGAGCTGGTAAAAGTACAATGTTGGCTTTGATATTAAAGTTTATAACTCCTAATAATGGAGACATTTTTATAGATGATAAAAATCTCAAAATATTAAATACAAAAGATATTAGAAAAAACATTGCATTAGTACAACAACAGCCTTTTTTGTTTTCAGGAACAATTATTGATGTAATAAGAATGGGCAGAAATTTCACCAAAGAAGAAGTTATAGAATCAGCAAGAAAAGCAAACGCTCACAACTTCATTCAAAATCTTCCTGAGAAATATGAAACTGAGATAACTGAAAGAGGATCAAATTTCTCAGGTGGTCAGATCCAGAGGATAGCAATTGCAAGAGCAATACTTGGGAACCCATCAATTCTTCTTTTAGATGAGGCCACAAGTGCGTTAGATGCAGATTCAGAATCTGAAGTACAAAAAGGACTTAATAGAGCTATGAAAGATAGAACAGTTATTGTAATTGCTCATAGATTAGCAACTACTCAAGAGGCTAATAAAATAGTTGTTTTTGATAAAGGTGAAATTATTGAAGTTGGGAAACACATTGATTTAATAAATAAATCTGGAATTTATAAAGAATTATGTGAAAAACAATTGATTAAAAAATTGTAGTTCTATTTTATTAATTAAAAAAGTAAATTCATGAGAGAAAACACAAATGATTCTACTAATCCAGTTTTAACCTTTGAAGGGAAAAAATATTTAATAAATGAACTTTCTAATGAAATAAAAGAAACTATAAAAGTACTACAAATTGCGGAGACACAACTTAAGATGCATCAAGATACTCTCAAATTACTTTCAATTAGTCGAAAATCTTTAGTTAATCAATTAAGAGAAAAACTAAAAAACTTATAATAAAATTTTAATAATTATGGATTTCTTGTAGAGAGTAAATATTAATTTTATTGCATTGCAAAGCTTTGATCGCCTTGATGGCTGCCTTTGCTCCAGGAATAGTTGTAAAAGTTGGAATATTATACTCTAAAGCAGCACGTCTTAAATAAGCATCATCATGAAGAGCCTGTGAACCAATTGGAGTATTAATTATCAATTGAACTAGTCCCGAACGAATTAGGTCCTCAATATTTGGTCTTCCTTCATGAACTTTTAGCACTTCTTCAACTTGAATTCCTAAATCCACCAAATATGCAGCTGTACCTTTTGTTGCGATTATTTTAAATCCTAAAATCAAAAGTTCTCTAGCAACTTCATCAAGATTCTTTTTATCTAAATCATTTGTAGATAAAAAAGCAACTCCTTCTGAAGGAACGCCATTACCTGCTGCCAATTCCGACTTCGCATAAGCAATTCCAAAATCTTTTGCTAAACCCATTACTTCTCCAGTAGATCTCATTTCAGGGCCAAGTAATGTATCAGATCCAGGGAATCTTTTAAAAGGTAAAACGGCCTCTTTTACTGCCTGATATTTTGGGGAAAATTCTTCTGTAAAATTAAGATCTTCTAATGTAAAACCTTGCATTAATTGAGTAGCTAATTTAGCAACTGGTTTACCTATAGCTTTTGAAACAAATGGAACTGTCCTTGATGCTCTTGGATTTGCTTCGAGAATAAATAATTTATTTTCTTTATTATTTTTATTTATTACTGCAAATTGCAAATTAATTAAACCAACAACATTTAATCTTTGTGCAATTAATTTAGTCCAGTTCCTTACATTTTCTATTGTGGATGATGAAAGAGAAATGGATGGTAAGCAACAAGCTGAATCTCCTGAATGAATTCCTGCAGGTTCCACATGTTCCATTAGACCAGCAATTACAACTGAACCCTCTGAATCGCATAAAGCATCAACATCTATCTCAATTGCATTATTCAAATATTGATCAAGAAGGATTGGATGATCAGGTGAAACCTTAACTGCTTCAGAAATGTATCTCGATAATTCATTCTCATCTTTAACAATTTCCATTGCCCTTCCACCTAAAACATAAGAAGGTCTTACAACTAAGGGGAATCCTATATATTTTGCTACTATTTCTGCTTCATTTTGATTACGTGCAATACCGTTTAAAGGTTGTCTAATACTTAATTCTTCAAGAATTTTTGTAAATTCCTCTCTATCCTCTGCTAAATCGATTGATATTGGAGAAGTCCCAAGAATTTTTGATCCAGTTCTAATCCCATCATTAGATTTAAGCCATTCAAGTAAAGGTAATGATAATTTCAGTGGAGTTTGACCTCCAAATTGAACTATCAAACCATAAGGATTTTCAGCTTCTATTATGTTAAGCACATCCTCCAAAGTTACAGGCTCAAAATATAAAATATCGCTAGTATCATAATCTGTTGATACAGTTTCAGGATTACTATTGACCATTATTGTTTTATAACCATTTGTAGAAGCTTGATATGATGCATGACAACAACAGTAATCAAATTCTATTCCTTGACCAATTCTGTTTGGACCTCCTCCTAAAATCATAATTTTTTTTGATTTACTATTTTCTGAAATCTCGCTATCAAAAATTTGAGAATTAAAATTAATGAAAGATTCTTCGTAGGTTGAATAATGATAGGGAGTTGAGGATGAGAATTCTGCTGAACAAGTATCAACAGTTTTATAGATTGGAATGATATTGAGTTTTTTTCTATATCTTCTTACTTCAAAAAATTCAGAATTAGTTAACTTCGCTATCTGTTGATCTGAAAAACCTAATTGTTTAGCATGTAACATCAAATCCCTATCTAGAGAATGGAGTTCATTATCTTTCAAAAAATCATTTTCAAAATTAAAGATATTACGTAATTTCTCGATAAACCATAAATCTATATTTGTAACTTCTTGAATATAATTATTAGTTTTTCCAAGCTGCATAGCTTTTTTAATTAGGAGAATTCTTTCAGATGTAGGGTTTCTTAAACTATTTTTAATTTGACTCTCATCTTTAAATTCATCTTGTGAATCACATTCCCATCCAAAAATACCTACTTCTAATGACCTTAATGCTTTCTGAAATGATTCTTCAAAAGAACGACCTATTGCCATTGACTCACCAACAGATTTCATAGCAGTGCTTAAAGTATTAGATGAGCCTTTAAACTTTTCAAAAGCAAATCTTGGGATCTTAGTAACTACATAATCAATTGATGGCTCAAAACATGCAGGTGTTTTTTTGGTAATGTCATTAATAATCTCATCAAGTGTATAGCCAACAGATAATAAAGCTGCAATCTTAGCTATGGGGAATCCAGTTGCTTTACTTGCCAAAGCAGAGGATCTACTTACACGAGGATTCATTTCTATAACAATTACTTCTCCATTAGATGGATTTATTGCAAATTGAATATTACTCCCTCCTGTTTCAACTCCCACCTCTCTAATAATCTTCAATGACAAATCCCGCAACCTCTGATACTCCTTATCCGTTAGGGTCTGTGCAGGAGCTACAGTAATCGAATCTCCAGTATGGACACCCATTGGGTCTAAATTTTCAATACTGCAAACTATCACCACATTGTCAGCAGTATCTCTCATTACCTCTAGTTCAAACTCCTTCCATCCAATGAGTGATTTTTCAATTAATATTTGATTACTTGGACTTTCTTCTAAACCTGATTTACACAACTCGACAAATTCTTCAAGGTTATAAGCAATTCCACCCCCTACTCCACCTAAAGTAAAGGCAGGCCTTATTATAAGAGGATAGGAACTAATTTTTTTTGATACCTCCCTAGCTTCATCTAGGTTAGATGCAATACCAGATGGACAAACATTTACATTTATTTTCTCCATAGATTCTTTAAATAATTTCCTATTTTCAGCTTTATTAATAGCTCTTAAATTAGCTCCAATTAATTCAATATTATTTTGTTTTAAAAAATCAGACTCTGATAATTTAACCGCAAGATTCAAAGCGGTTTGACCTCCCATAGTGGGA
>CACAYX010000029.1 GCA_902536775.1 uncultured Prochlorococcus sp. | reverse complement strand
TTATCAAAATAACCTCCTCCATAACCTAATCTTGTTAAATTCTTATCAACTGAAAGACATGGAACAAGCATCATGCTTATCTGTAAATAACTTAATGGGGTAGAGTTATTTGGACTTAGTATTCCCTCAGAATCTTTGGTAAGAGGTTTTTCATCCCATCTATAAAATAACAACTCTTTTTTATTTTTACATCTGGGCAAAGCTAAAGAAAATTTTTCCTTAAGACTTCTAATATCCACTTCATTTCTTAGAGGCCAATATATTGCTATGTAACCAATATTTTTATATTCCTTAATAAATGAATCAACATATAATTTTACATTCTTTTCTACATTTTCTCTTTGATTTAGAGAAATCTCATCTCTAAGTTTTCTAAAGGTATACCTCTCCAATTTCTTTTTTTCAGAAATAGTCATCTTGAATCTTCAGTTGATGCCATCTTCATTTAGTTTTGTGAGAGCTATGGCTAAGGCATCTGCTGAATCATCAGGTTTTGGAGGTTTTTTAAGTTCTAAGCTATACATAACAGCATCAAGAACTTCTTTCTTAGATGCTTTTCCAGACCCTGCAATGGTTAACTTTATCTGAGCAGGAGAATATTCACTAACATGGATTTTTTTTGAGGCTAATACCATCATAATTACGCCTCTAGCCTGTACTACACTAATGGTAGTGCTTGATCTGTAAAAGAAAAATTTTTCTACCGCCGCTGATGTTGGATTCCAATGTTTTATTAATTCATTAAGATCTTTGAATATTTCATAAAGTCTATCTTCTTCTTTTTTATCTTTACCTGTCTCAATGACACCACAATCTAATAATATCTTTTTTTCATTTTCTATTTCAATAATTCCATAACCAACTCTAGCTAATCCAGGGTCAATCCCAATTATTCTCACTTTAATTAAACTTCTGCAGACAATTGAAATTTTGAAAGATTTTCTTTTTCATCTAAATCGAATACTTTACAAAAAGCTTGAATAACTCTTTCACCTGAATCAACTTGTTCTAAGGGATCTTTTCTTAGTCTGTGTCTTAAAGAGCAAGAAATAACTCTTGCTATGTCATCTTCTTGCACTTCAGTTCTGCCCTCAAAGGCTGCAATTGCCCTTGCCGATCGATTTGTAACAATATCTCCACGTAAACCATCAACATCTAGTTCTCCGCAGATTGCAGAAATATTCAATCTTAGGTCATCATCCATTTGAACAGAATTTAATATTTCTTGTGCTTTAATAACCTTTTGCTGAAGTTCATCCTGTTGTTTCTCAACACTTAATGAAAACTCATCAGGATTATCGTCAAAAGAAGTTCTTTGATCTACAACCTTAACTCTTAATTCAGCATCTCTAACTGTCTTAACTTCAACACTCATTCCAAACCTATCTAATAGTTGTGGCCTTAATTCACCTTCTTCTGGATTTCCTGAACCAATAAGGACAAATCTAGCAGGGTGTCGAACTGAAACTCCCTCCCTTTCAACTGTGTTCCATCCTGAAGCAGCCGAATCTAAAAGTACATCGACTAAATGATCATCAAGTAAATTCACTTCATCAACATATAATAAACCCCTATTAGCTTTTGCTAACAACCCTGGTTCAAATGCCTTAACACCTTCACTCAAAGCCTTTTCAATATCAATAGTTCCACAAAGCCTATCTTCAGTAGCTCCTAAAGGTAAATCAACCATAGGGACTTGTTTTTGGATACTCTCTAGATTTTCTCCTTGGAAAATTTTTTCCAAAACTTCTTTACTCTGCAAATCAGGATCTATTAGAGAACTATTATATGGATCATCTTTTACAACATCAATTGCAGGCAACAAATCAGCTAAGGCTCTGATTGTAGTGGACTTTCCAGTCCCTCTATCACCCATTATCATCACTCCTCCAATTCTTGGATCAATAACATTTAACAAGAGTGCTAATTTCATTTCTTCCTGGCCAATTACGGCAGTAAAAGGAAAAACTCTTCTTTTCTTTGTTGTTGTCACAGTTTTAGTTTTCTTTAATATTCAAATAATCAATAGATGCTACTTCAGAAAATGTTTTTAGTAAATATCCCTATTAAATAAAGACTACAAAGAAATATAATCAAATTTAACTCATTATGGAGCTAATTTCTTTTTGAATTATTCAAGAACCAATTTATTTGATGAACAATTCCTCTTAAAACATTTATTTCGTGCATAGATGTATTTGCCCTTAAAATATAATTTTTGAATTTAACTATTTTTGGTCTAGAGGTATGTTTCAAAAGATATCCAACCTTCAAAAGTAATTCCTCTATCTCCAAAAACGAATCATAAATTTGTTTTGATGATGCAAGATTAAGAACTTTTAATTCTTGATCAAAGTTTCTTTTTGAAGACCTTTTTAACTCATACAAAGCTATTGAAACTGCGTGAGAAAGATTTAAAGAGGGATTATTCACAGATGTAGGGATATTAAAAGTCTTATTTGCCAGAAGTAATTCATCATTAGTTAAACCCCGATCTTCTCTTCCAAATATAATTGCTAAATTATTTATCTTTTTAAAAGATGTAGCCCAATTAAATACATCTCCTGAAGATTCAAAAAATGAATCTTTACTTACATCAATTCTTCCACAAGATGCAAGGACCAAATCACAATCAAAAATAGCATTTTCAAGATTGTAAAAAACCTTACAATTATCAAGAAATTTTTGACCTTTAAGGGCCATTTTTTGTGCATCTAAAGAGAATATATCGCATTTTGGAGAAACAATTCTTAATTCATCAACTTCAAAGTTAGAGCATAATCTAGCAACACTCCCTACATTTAAAGGGCCATTTGGTTCAACTAATATTACCTTTAAATTAGAAAAATTTTTTCCCAAAATCATTCAAGGCTATGTAGATATTTTAATAAATTGGACATATTTTCAGGATCAATTTCAAAACTTGGCATAGGAGGAGTTAGGCCTCCAGTAACTTGTTTTATTATCTCTTTATCATTCAAACGTTGAGTTATTGAGTGTAAGTCTGGCCCCACTAATCCTCTTGCTGTAATTCCATGACATCCAACACAATTTATTTTAAAAAGAGCATCTCCCTCCTCAGCAGAGCCATTAAGCTCAAGAGTTTCAATAATATATTTGCTATTTTCTTGATGTTTTAAGAAAAATATTGAAAAACAAATCAATAACACTCCAAATAAAATAATAACAATTTTTAAGAATTCTCTTTTAAAGTCTCTTTCTGCTGCAGTTGATGAAGATGTTGACACAAAAAATAGTCTCTATGTAACAATTGTGAATAAGAATCTCAAAAAAGGCAAAAAAATGATCGAGCCTCTTCTATGTGGAATTGTTTTAGGTTTAGTTCCAATAACTCTTCTTGGATTATTTGTAAGTGCGTGGAATCAATACAGAAGAGGTTCAGGGATGCTGGACATTGATTAAAAATGTTAATCTTGACTGACCATAATTTCTTACATCTATAGTTTCCCACAAATTACTTTTCTTAATAAATAGATTTGGAGAATGTTCACAAATAACTGTTGAATCTTTTTTTAAAAAATTACAATTGAATAATTGATTTAAAACTAATTCATGGAAATTCACATCGTAGGGAGGATCTAGATAAACAAAATCAAATTTTAATTTGTTTAAATCCATATTTCTAGATGAATAGTTTCTCTCATAATTTGGTTTTGTCCATTTCAAAACGTCTTTACAAACAACTTCGATATCATTTCTCCTATTCTCTATGTTCTCCATCGAGAGTAAATTTTCTAAGCAAATTTTTGAGTTGATTTTATTTTTTTCAATTGCAAGTATTTTGCTTGCCCCGTGATTATAGGCTTCACAAGATATAGCCCCTGTTCCACTAAATAAATCTAACCAGTTACTATTTTCAACTCTATTGTTCAATATATTAAATATGGCCTCTCTCACTCTCAAAGTTGTAGGTCTTGTATAAGAATTATTTGGACTTTGGAGTTTTTTACCGCCTATTAATCTTAAGTTAGTATTCATCCCTAAGCATCTTTTATTGAATATTACTAAGCCATCTTCTCAAAAGTTTTTGACCGGTTTTTCCAGATTTTTCCGGATGAAATTGACATGCCAATAAATTATCAGTCTCAATCATTGCAGTTAATTTTTCAGAGCCATAATCAACCTGGGCTGCAATAATATTTAAGTCATCTGGGATTGCATGATAGGAATGTACAAAATAGACCCAATTATTTAATTCTTCAAGATCTAATAATGTATTTGGTTTTGTAGGTAAAAGTTGGCACCAACCCATGTGAGGTATTCTTTGGTTAAGAATATTGGGAATTTTTTGTATTTTTCCTTTTAAAATCCCCAGCCCTTGAACTTTTCCTTCATCACTAGATTCAAAAAGGAGTTGGAGACCTAAACATATCCCAAAAAAGGGCTTCCCACTTTTAATCCAATCTTTTAAATCAGTTATCAAATCAGTATTTATGAGATTATTCATCGCTGGATCAAATGCTCCAACCCCAGGAAGTATTATCGCCTTACAAAGCTTGGAATCATTAAAGTTTTTAATTAATATAATTTCTTCTCCAAGACTTTCTAGAGATTTTGTTACAGAATGAATATTACCCATTCCATAGTCTATTAGTCCAATTTTATGCAAAGCTTTTTAATTTATAAATGCTTAGTTAAAGTGCTCGAAAGAGTTGCTTTTGGCACAGCACCAACAACGGTATCAACCTTTTGACCTCCTTTAAAGATCATTAATGTAGGAATGCTTCTAATTCCGTATTGACTGGCTACATTTGGATTCTCATCTGTGTTTAATTTAAAAACTTTAATTTTCCCTTCAAAATCTTTTGAGATTTCTTCTACAACTGGAGCGACCATCCTACATGGACCACACCATGGAGCCCAAAAATCAACCAATACTGGTAGATCACTTTGCAGTACATCCTTGTCAAATGAAGAATCAGTTACGGCTGGAGCTGATGACATAATTTAAGTATTCCTTTTTGAAAATTTAGCAGGCAATTCTTTTAAGTGATGGTTTCATTACAGATAAAATAATATAAGTAACAAAATATCTAAAAAAGCCCGATTAATCGGGCGATTTAGTGTGTGAGGAGTATGGGGTTTCCCCCATTATTTCATAATAACTCCTAATTAGAAAATTTTACAATTTAATACTTAATTCACTAAAGTTTTATAATTTTGCTCTAAGAACTATTTACCCATCCCAAGCTGCTGAGCTTTTTGATAAACCTTACCCTCTGTAAGAAGCGATGGTGCGATAACTATTTCAACTTCTTGCATTTCTTTAATATTTTTTGCTCCAAGAGTACTCATAGAGGTTCTAATGGCTCCTAATAAGTTATGTGTCCCATCATCAAGTAAGGCAGGGCCTTTAATTATTCTTTCTAAGGATCCTGTAGAACCAACTTCAATTCTTGTGCCCCTTGGCAATACTGGACTTGGAGTAGCCATACCCCAGTGGAATCCTTTTCCTGGGGCGTTTGAGGATCTAGCTATTGGGGATCCAATCATTACAGCATCTGCTCCACATGCTAAACATTTACAGATATCTCCGCCCGTGACAATTCCTCCATCACCAATAATAGGAATATAGCGACCACTTTCTTTAAAGTAATCATTTCTTGCTGCACTACAATCAGCGATTGCAGTTGCTTGAGGGATTCCAATCCCCAATACTCCTCTTGATGTACATGCAGCTCCAGGTCCTATCCCAACCATTAGTCCTGCAACTCCAGCATTCATGAGAAGTTTTGCGACTTCGTAAGTTACACAATTTCCCGCTATAACTGGGACATTCATAGATTGGCAGAGATCTTTAATATTTAAGGTTTCCTTACCTTCCATACCAAGATGTTCAGTTGAAACAACTGTTCCTTGAAGAAAAAATAAATCAATTTTGGAACTATTAAGTGTTTCTTTAAACTTTATAGCAGCTTGAGGAGTTCCACTAAAAGCAGCGATACCTCCTCCTTTTTTGACCTCATTTATTCTTTGTAAAATTAATCCCTCCTTTATAGGTTCACGGTATATCTTCTGCATTAACGGAACGAAATCATTCTTTCCGACTGATGCTATTTGGTTCAATATTTCATCAGGATTTTCATATCTTGTTTGTATGCCCTCCATATTAATAACCCCTATGGAACCTAATTTTGTGAGTTCTACAGCCGTATTGACATCAACAACACTGTCCATGGCACTTGCTATTATCGGAACTTCTCTTTTGATATCACCTATTGACCAAGAAGGATCAGTCAAATCGTAATCAAGTGTTCTATTACCAGGGACTAAAGCTATTTCATCAATGCCGTAAGCCCTTCTGACTTTTTTATTTAAACCAAGTTCAATATTCACGGAAATTTTCTCTTTATTCTGAATAAATTAACAACTAAAGGTGTAATAAGCCAAGGTTTATTCAAAAACAACAGGTTTTATTTTGATTTGTGTGTAAATGTGAGTATTTGGGAATTAAATAAATATTTTTTTTTATTCATTATGACAATCAGCCATTATTATTAAAGAAAGGATTTTTATATGTCTGATATTTTAGATTCTGACGACTCAGGATTAAGCGAAGATAAAGACCGAATTATTCAGACAGACCTAAGAAACGAGATGTCTCGCTCATACCTTGAGTATGCAATGAGCGTTATAGTCGGTCGTGCTCTTCCAGATGCAAGAGATGGATTAAAACCTGTTCATAGAAGAATTCTTTATGCAATGTATGAGCTTGGTTTAACTAGCGGTAGACCATACAGAAAATGTGCAAGAGTTGTTGGTGAAGTACTAGGTAAATACCACCCACATGGCGATACTGCTGTTTATGATGCTTTGGTTAGGATGGCACAAGATTTTTCTATGAGGATGCCACTCATAGATGGCCATGGAAACTTTGGTTCTGTTGATAACGACCCTCCAGCTGCAATGAGATATACAGAATCTCGTTTACAGTCTCTTACAGATGAAAGTTTATTAGAGGATATTGAATCTGAAACTGTAGATTTCGCCGATAATTTTGACGGTTCTCAGCAAGAACCAACAGTTTTACCTGCTAGGGTTCCTCAATTACTACTAAATGGATCATCTGGAATAGCAGTAGGAATGGCAACTAATATTCCTCCTCATAACTTAGGGGAATTAATTAATGGTCTTAAATCAATCATTAATAACCCTTCGATTGAAGATAGAGAACTTTTTGAAATAATTAAGGGTCCTGATTTTCCCACAGGTGGTCAAATCTTAGGCAGAGATGGTATCAGAGAAACTTTTAAGACAGGGAGGGGTTCAATAACTATGAGAGGTGTAGCAAATATTGAGCAAATTAAATCCAGTGGCAGAGCAGAAAAAGATGCAGTAATAATTACAGAACTCCCATTTCAAACTAATAAAGCGGCATTGATAGAAAGAATTGCTGACTTGGTTAATGAAAAAAAATTAGAAGGTATTTCTGATATTAGAGATGAAAGTGATCGAGACGGAATGAGGATTGTTATTGAACTAAAAAGGGATGCCTACCCACAAGTAGTTTTAAATAATTTATTTAAGTTAACACCTCTACAAAATAACTTTAGTGCAAATATCCTTGCTTTAGTAAAAGGAGAGCCCACAACACTTTCACTCAGGAAAATGTTAGATGTATTTCTAGACTTCAGAGTGGAGACAATAAGGCGAAGAACAGGATTTTTATTAAAAAAGGCTGAAGAGAGGGATCATATTGTAAAAGGTCTTTTATTAGCATTGGGTGCTATGGATGAGATTATTAATCTAATAAGATCAGCAAAAGATACAGTTTCAGCCAGAGAAAAATTACAGACTGATCATAAGTTATCTCCCACACAGGCAGAAGCTATTTTACAAATGCAATTAAGAAGATTAACAGCACTAGAAGCAGATAAAATCAAAGGGGAACATGATGAATTAACCAGAAAAATCAACTTATATCAGCAAATATTGAATAGTAAAGAAAGAATTTTTGAAATTATTCTTGAAGAACTTAATAAAATCGATGAAAGATTTTCCTCCCCAAGAAAAACAGAAATACTTGATTTGGGCGGTGGTCTAGATGATATTGATCTTATAGCTAATGACAGATCTGTAGTTTTATTGACTGAAGCAGGTTATTTAAAAAGAATGCCTGTTAATGAATTCGAATCTACAAGTCGTGGGTCAAGAGGTAAAGCTGGAACAAAGACACAAGAAGATGATGAAGTAAAACTATTTATAAGCTGTAATGATCATGATACTCTTTTGCTTTTTAGTGATAGAGGGGTATCTTATGCTCTGCCAGCATATAGAGTTCCCATGAGTAGCAGAACAGCTAAAGGTACTCCATCTGTTCAACTTCTCCCAATACCAAGAGAAGAAAAGATAACCTCGCTAGTTGCAGTTGATTCTTTTGATAACGATTGTTATCTATTAATGCTAACCAAGGCAGGATTTATAAAAAGAACTTCACTTTCTGCTTTCTCAAAAATTCGATCAAATGGTTTAATAGCAATAAATCTTGAGGATGGAGATGCTTTAACTTGGGTTAGATTATCAAAAGAAGGTGACAGTGTCTTGATTGGATCAAGAACAGGAATGGCGATTCATTTCAGACTAGATATTAACGAATTAAGACCATTAGGCAGGACGGCAAGGGGCGTTAAATCTATGAACCTCAGGAAAGGAGACAATCTTGTATCTATGGATGTTTTAACATCTGATTTAGTTGATCAATTAGCTAAAAATGAAGATCTCACGAAAGAGTCTGATGAAAATCTTGAAGTTAACTCTTCAGAAGGTCCTTGGGTACTAATAGCCAGTGCATTTGGACTAGGTAAAAGAGTACCTGTAACTCAATTTAGATTACAAAAAAGAGCAGGCATGGGTTTGAGAGCGATAAAATTCAGAATTAAAGATGATGTATTAGTTTGTTTGAAGGTCCTTGGAGAAGGGGAAGAATTACTTTTTGTGACCGAAAAAGGCGTAATAGTGAGAACAAACGCAGATAAAATATCCCAGCAATCTAGAGCCGCTACTGGAGTAAAGTTACAAAGATTAGATGAGGGTGATCATTTATCAGAAGTTGTATTAGTTCCTCATGAACAAACAGAAGAAACAGACCAATTCAAGCAAGGCAAAGAAAATTAAAAGAAAATGGTTTATTAGATAATATGGAAATACTTGATATTCTAATTTTAGGTTCCGGGCCTGCAGCACTATGCTTGGCTTCAGAATTAGCGAAGCAAGATCTTAATATTAAGGGCATATCAACTAAATCTCCAAATGAAAGATGGGAGAATACATATGGTATTTGGGCTTCTGAATTAGAGGAATTAGGATTAGAGTCTTTATTATCTCATCGGTGGTGCAAAACAGTTAGTTTTTTTGGAAATGGCGAAAATAAAAAGGAAGATTATCCTACAAAACATAATTACGATTATGGTTTGATAAATCAAGAAGCTTTTCAAAATGAACTTTTAAAAAAGTGTATCGGGATTGAATGGTTGAATGAAACAGCAAAAGATATTAAAGAAAAAAATAAACTATCTGAAGTGATTTGTTTTTCAGGTCTAAGAATAAAGGCGAGGTTAGTCATTGACGCAAGTGGTCATAAAAGTAATTTCATAAAAAGACCAGTCCAAAATGAAATCGCTCAACAAGCTGCGTATGGGATTGTCGGTAAATTTTCATCGCCACCAGTTAATAAGGATCAGTTTGTTTTAATGGATTTTCGTCCTAATCATTTAAACAATGAAGAAAAGTTATCATCTCCTTCCTTTCTTTATGCAATGGATCTTGGAAATGAAACTTTTTTTGTTGAAGAAACATCATTAGCTAGTTATCCTGCCTTATCCCAGGAGAATCTCAAAAATAGACTTTTAAAAAGATTAAATAGCAAGGGTATTCAGGTAAGTGAAATTTTTCATGAAGAGAATTGCCTTTTCCCAATGAATTTACCCCTCCCATTTAAAAAACAATTTGTACTTGGTTTTGGAGGGTCTGCAAGCATGGTGCATCCTGCATCAGGATACATGATCGGGTCTTTATTAAGAAGAGCTCCACTCCTTGCAAAAAAATTAGCAATCTTTTTAAAAGAACCTAATCTCAGTTCTCTTGAACTAGCAACAAAAGGTTGGGAGATCCTATGGCCTTACGAGTTAATACAAAGACATAAACTTTACCAATATGGTTTAAGAAGACTGATGAGTTTTGACGAAAGTAGATTAAGAAGCTTTTTCTCAAATTTCTTTAGATTATCGACCAATGAGTGGGTAGGTTTTCTTACTAATACTCTTCCACTTCCAAAATTAATTTACGTGATGAGTAAGATGTTTATAAATTCACCTCTAAATGTAAAACTAGGAATGCTTAAGTTAAATTAACTCTTTCTTTTAATCAAGAAAAAAGTAAAAATAAAAACTGTATAAATAAAGGGGTGGAGCTAACTCACCATACCCACCACACTCAACACCAAGAGATATTAAATCTAGCTACCTATAATACTGCTGAGTTTGAAGATGATAGTGATCCATATTGGGGACCTCGGCCTGATCCATAACAATTTGGGTCCTTTCCAGAGTAAGTGGATGGATACTTTCGAGCCCCAAAAATCCTGTAGGCATCACCCACTATATATAGAGATGTTTTTACACCTAATTGAGAAGAGAAAAGCCTAAAATTGATCTGCCGCAGTCAATCTCAAGCAATGTAAGTTTTGAAAGATGAAAGCAAAAACTCTCGAAATCGAAGCTTACACGATCACTGAAGTTTCTCGAATTTTTGGTTACAAAACTACAGCAGTTTTATATAGATTGCTCAATTCTGGAAAATTAGATGATTACGTTTATCAGGATATTAGTGGGCGAATTTTTTTGTTGCTATCGCCGCCAAATCAAATCCCATTGGCTCGAAAAATTTTAAAAAATATTCAAATTAGGCGATATAGCGCAATAAGAAATTCTGGATATTTAAATAAAAAAAGATTTAATTAATTGGTGCCAGTAGTAATCGTTTCATTTAATTATCTTTTTTAATATCCTTTTGATAATTTAAGCTTCTTGATTCTTTTGTAATGTAAAGGCAATATTTTCTAGCCTTTTAATCCCCTCAGCATCTAAGACAGGGCAGGTATTTTGTTTCAGTGATAAAAAGAAGGTGCTTTTGTTGAATAGTTTGAACAGGGGTTGGAGTTTCAAAAGTTAAACAATATCGCTAATAATTTCTGTATGACCTTGAAAAACTAAATATTCACGCATTTGAATCTAACTTTGATAATTTGCATATCAGATATTGCCATCAGTATGCATTAAAGTGTAATACCTTTCAAAAAATAAAATCAGATATTGATCCATCGTCTATGTTGTTGTTATAAATTATTGCCAGCAAATCACTTTTCTCTTTATCCAGATAAACTTTTAGATTTTTACCGCTGTCAAAAACTCCAAGTGCATTAATATCATAT
>CACAYX010000028.1 GCA_902536775.1 uncultured Prochlorococcus sp. | reverse complement strand
CATTTTGAGTGCGGTGCGTCTACCAATTCCACCACGCTCCCAAGGTTTTTGAAAAAATGAACTTTTTTATTATAACAAAAATCAACTTATTGACTATTGTTTTGGTCAAGGAAAAGTTATCGGGATAACGTTTGTTAATAGTTAATCTTTTCAATAAAAACATAGAATTATTTATTGCATTTGCTGACAAGAAATGAGGAGGGAAAAGAAAAAATAAACATTTCTGACACATTTTTGCGATTAAATGCGCTTAAAAGTCTTTTTTGAAAGGAGATAGCTTCATGATTAGTAATATTGTGTTATATTGAATAAAAAAACAAATGTCTAAAACTCAAGCTAAAAAATTATCCTTTAAATTTGTCCCTTACCTTTTTATTGCAGTAACTATACTTACAACATTCGGATCTAATAGCGGAACTTGGGCATGAACGAATTCAAATTTAATGGTCTAAGTAAAATTTGGTCTAACCGCTTTCTAGTTTTGTTTATATTATTTTTGGGTTGTATTTCACTAATCAATATTGCTTACATTTGAATCAACTTTCTTAATTCTAAGAATATATTTGGAAAATATTAAGCTGCTTCGAGTTTTGGAAGAATCTCAGATTTAGGTACAATTTTATATCCATTTTCCTCAATAGTATTTTTACTGATCTCTCTAATTATTTTTACACCTAAATTTTTTAGTTTTAATTCAAAATTTTCATAACCTCTATCTAGATGTTCTAATCCATAGAAATTACTACTTCCTTTTGCTATGATTCCTGCAATTATTAATGCAGCTGATGACCTTAAATCTGAGCCAACTAGATTCATCCCATTAATTGTTTTAACACCTTTGATGTGAGCTACGTTTTTATTTAGTTTTATATTAGCGCCCATTTCATTAAGTAAATAAATATGATTCATTCTGTTTTCGAAAATTGTTTCAGTTATCTTTGATTCACCATTTGCGATTGTCATTAGAGTTGTAAATGGTGCCTGCAAATCAGTAGGAAAGCCAGGGAAAGGAGCCGTTTTAATATCTACCCCTTTAATCTCTTTACTCTTAATAGAAATCGAATTACCTTTAATCGTAATTTTACTCCCACTCTCTTTAAGCTTATTAGTGACAGCTTCAAGATGATGAGGGATTACTGGAGAAATTGTTATTGAAGAGGAAGTTGCAGCAGCAGCTATTAGAAAAGTTCCAGCTTCTATTCGGTCTGGAATTACTTTATGGGTACATCCGCCAAGCTTATTAACACCATCAATAATAATTGTTTCTTTACCTGAGTCATAAATTTTTGCTCCCATTTTATTAAGCATTTGGCATAAATCTTGAACTTCAGGCTCTCTAGCAGCATTTTCAATAGTAGTTCTTCCTTTGGCTAAAGATGCTGCCATTATTAAAGTTTCAGTCGCACCTACACTTGGACAATTTAATTTAATATGAGTGCCATTAAGTCTATTTTTGTCCCCCCTTGTTTTTGCCTTGACAATTCCCTCTTCAATAATAATATCTGCTCCTAATGCGATTAGTCCATTAATGTGCTCGTCTATTGGCCTTGAACCAATATTGCATCCACCTGGTAACGGTACTTGTGCTTCCCCAAATTTAGTTAATAGTGCCCCTATACAAAAGAAACTAGCTCTTAATCCTTTAACAAGTTCATATGGAAGTTCTTTAATCGAAATAGTTGTTGGATCTATTTCTAGTTGGTCGTTTTTACGAACTAAATTCACTCCTAAATTCTTTAAGATATTACCCATCTTTTCAATATCAGTGAGAAAAGGTACATTTTCAAGAATTATTTTTTCATTTGTTAGCAATGATGAGGCTAATAAAACTAAGGCGGAATTCTTAGCACCACTTATTTCAACTATTCCATTTAGCTTGCCTTGGCCAAGAATCTTTAAATTTTGCGATTTAAGATATGACTTCGTTTTGCTTCCGCAAATCATTAAGACTTAATTTATTAGATTCATCATGACAAACTAATAATATTAAGTCCACCCCATGTAACGTCATGAATATTAATTAAAAGTGAAAATGTATTTTTTTGTTTTCTTGGCAATAGAAATTTAATAAATAATTGATCAAAATAGTTATGTAATTAAAATATAGTTGATAACAAATTTTTCAAATTACTCATAGAAAATACTTTTTTAAAAATAACTAGTAAAAATAATAATCTAGTTAAAAGATTTAGATCATTTAAAAGAGGATCATCTCTAAAAGATCAAGACTTTTTTTGCATAGAGGGTACACATCTCATTGAAGAATTGCTGAAGTCTGGAAAAAATCCCTCTAAGATTTTAGTTACCGAAAAATGGCTAAGAAAGAATCAAAATCTAAGCAAAAAATTTCATCAGTCATTAATAAATATTGTCTCAGAGAAAGTCTTGGAATCGGCGATTTCAACAATTAATCCAGATGGGATAGCAGCTTTAGTAGAGATTTCAGCAATACCTAATTATCAATTTAATTTAAAAGATGATTTTGTTCTTGTTCTCGACAGGATTCAAGATCCTGGGAATATGGGTAATCTATTTAGAACTGCTTTAGCCGCGGGTGTTGATGCAATTTTTTTAGCTGGAGGTGCGCACCCATTAGGCCAAAAGGTATTAAGAGCATCCTCAGGAGCAGTTTTTCATCTGCCATTTTTAAGATTTGATGGAATTGAAGAAGAAATATTAAATTCTTTACTTAAGTCTTTGACTGAAATATCAAATGTAGGATTTAAGATTTTCTCTACTAGTAGCCATAATGAGAGTTCAAAAAAACCTTCAAAACCTTACTGGGAAGTTGATTGGTCCAGACGAACCGCATTGATTTTGGGTAATGAAGGTCAAGGTATTCATAAAAAAATTCAAGAAGCTTTTAATGAAACAATTACAATTCCACATAGTGAGCTTGTAGAATCATTGAATGTGGCTTGTGTTGCAGTACCGTTATTACTAGAACGAAAAAGAGTCGCATACACCTCTAAACAAATAAATAAAAAGTGACTGATTCAAGTTTTGATTTTGATTTAATCGTAATAGGAGCAGGATATGGAGGTTTTGATGCCGCTAAACATGCTGCTGGTAAGGGACTGAAAGTCGCAATAGTAGAATCTTCTGATATGGGAGGCACTTGTGTTAACAAGGGTTGTGTTCCATCTAAAGCTCTTTTGGCTGCAAGTGGAAAAGTTAGAGAAATAGCTGATTATGAACATTTAGCTAAATTAGGTATACATGCTTCACCAGTAAGGTTTGAGAGATCAAAAATTGCAGATCATGCAAATAATTTAGTTTTAAATGTTAGAGAAAATTTAACAAAAACTCTAAAAAGGAGTGGGGTTGAAATTATTTTGGGCATTGGAAGAATCGAAGGAAATCAAAAAGTAGGTGTAAGAGATAAAAAAGGAATTGATAAAATTTTCACATGTAAGAATATTGTTATAGCAACAGGCTCTTCTCCTTTTGTTCCTCGTGGAATAACTTTGGATAATAGGACCGTATTTACTAGTGATGATGCGGTTAAACTTGAGTGGCTTCCAAGATGGATAGCAATTATTGGAAGCGGATATATAGGACTAGAATTTGCTGATGTTTATACCGCGCTTGGTTGTGAAGTTACCATGATCGAGGCTTTGGAGAATATTATGCCAACATTTGATCCAGATATCACTAAAATTGCTAAGAAAAACCTTATTCAAGCAAGAGATATAGACACAAAATCAAATGTCTTTGCAACAAAAATAATACCTGGATGCCCTGTAAAAATAGAACTGACGGATGCAAAATCTAAGGAAGTTGTAGAAACTTTAGAAGTTGACGCTGTACTAGTTGCAACTGGCAGAAGCCCTAACAGTAATAACTTAAATCTTGAGTCGGTTGGTATCGAAACAGTAAAAGGTTTCATTCCTATAGATGATCAAATGAGAGTTAAGAATGGTGATGAAATAATACCTAACATTTGGGCTGTTGGAGATGTTACGGGCAAACTAATGCTTGCCCATACAGCTGCAGCGCAGGGTACTATTGCTGTTGATAATATTTGCGGTGGTAATTTCGAAATTAACTATAAAAGTATCCCTGCAGCAACCTTTACTCATCCAGAGATAAGTTCAGTTGGGCTCTCTGAAGTTGAAGCTAAAGAGATATCTACAAAAGAAAATTTTACTTTGGGAGTTGTCAAAAGTTTCTTTAAGGCTAATTCAAAAGCATTGGCTGAATTGGAGAGTGATGGATTGCTAAAGTTGATTTTCAATAAAGATAATGGGAAAGTATTAGGTGCTCATATTTTTGGGTTACATGCAGCTGATTTAATTCAAGAAATTTCGAACGCTATTTCAAGGAACCAAGATGTAATTGAATTATCTAAAGAAGTTCATACTCATCCTACTCTTAGTGAAGTAGTTGAGGTCGCTTATAAACAAGCGGCTTCTCAAATAAAATAATATCTAAATTTATGGAGATAAGACGCAGGCCACCAAATCCAACAGTAAGGGTAGAAAATTTAGAATATGCTGTACCTCATAGAGAAGCACAATCAAAAAATATTCTGGAAGAAATTGTATGGCATAAGGATATTGAAATTAAGAATTTTAAAAAAATAGTCCCTTTAGAAGATCTCATCAAAAAGATTGAAAAACTTCCTCCTCCCAAAGATTTTTATAAAAATATTTTGGAGTCAAAAATAAAACTTGGAGTTATTGCTGAAATAAAAAAAGCCAGTCCAAGTAAAGGAGTTATTAGAAAAGACTTTAACCCTGAAAATATAGCAATTTGTTATGAAGGATTAGGTGCATCATGTATCTCAGTACTTACCGATAAAAGGTTTTTTCAAGGTAGTTATGAAATACTCGAAACTGTAAGGAGATCAACTAATCTCCCTCTACTCTGCAAAGATTTTATTATTTCTGCTTATCAGATTTATAAAGCAAGGGTATCTGGTGCTGATGCAATATTATTAATCGCTGCGATTTTAAGTGATGACGATTTAATTTATTTAAAGAAAATAGCTGATAATTTAAAGATGAGTGTTCTTGTTGAAGTCCATAACTCTAATGAATTAGAAAGGATTCTAAAGTTAAAATCTTTTAATTTGATTGGAATAAATAATAGGGACTTAAAGACTTTTAAAACGGATTTAAAAACATCAATAGAATTGATGCATACATATGCAGATATATTTTTAAAACAAAATATTATTCCCATAAGTGAATCTGGAATTAATTGTGCTGAAGATTTAGAATCACTTAGATCTATTGGAATCAAGGGAGTATTAATTGGTGAAACTTTTATGAGAGAAACTGATATTGAACAATCGTTCAAGAAATTATTTAACTCAATTTAATATTGACTTTAAATCGTGCTATAAAATTGAATAAACAGAGACGCACTCATTATATATGCAGGCTGTAATTTTAACAGGTATAGTTGCAGGATTTGTGCACGTAGTTAGTGGCGCTGATCATCTAATTGCAATGGTACCATCAGCGATTAATAAGCCCCAAAAAGCTCTTAAAAATAGTTTCGCATGGGGCTTAGGACACTCTTCAGGGGTCCTCTTTTTAGCTTTTCTAGCGATTTTTGTTAAGGATATTACGCCACTAAACAAATTTTCTAATATTGCCGAATTCCTAGTTGGAATTTCTCTTCTAATTGTTGGAGTAATTGCCATAAAAAATTCTTTTCAATTAAGTATCCACTCGCATTCCCATAAGCATGAGAATGGAATTGCCCATCGTCACTTTCACTTTCATGTTAAGGAAGAAAAAAATAATAATAAGCACTCACATGCTTTGACTGGTTTAGGCTTGCTTCACGGCATAGCTGGAGGTTCACATTTTCTTGCAGTTCTTCCTGCTTTAGCACTACCTTTAACAAGCGCTTGCTTATATTTGATTTCATATTTGATTGGTTCACTAATAAGTATGAATCTTTTTACTTGTTTAATATCTTTTACCACCTTTAAAGTAAGTCAAAAATTTATTAAAAGATTAATAGCTATAGCAGGAGGGCTTTCCTTTTCTATGGGATTATTCTGGATTCAAAGAAGTGCTTCTGTTTTTTTGAATTAAAAAATTTTTTAATTTAGGAATAATTAATTTAGAGGTGACAATCCCAATTATTTTTTCGTTATTGATTAATCCAAATTTATTACTATCTTCGCTAAATTCAGTGTTGTCGCCAATAACCTCAATATTATTTTTATTTACTGAATTTATCCTTTTTATTAGGTTTTTATTTTTAAGTGGATGATTAAAAATAACTATTTGTCGATTTTTAAGTATTGATTTATGCTTTATATATTTTTTAAAAAATACAATATCCCCTTCTTTTAGGGAAGGTAACATAGATTCACCACTAATAATAGCAGTTTTTCGTAAACCTAAAAAAAATAAAATAAAATCAAAAAAACTTTTGAAAATAATCCTGGTTAACTAGCTTTTACAAAAGCGTCTGTTCTTCCTTTTGAAGCCCAGAAAATATTATGAATCTTTTCTACATAACTCATGAGTTCTTCAGCTTGAGCTAAGTCAATATTAACTTTGCATGAACTGCATAATTTGGCCGCCTTCCAAATGGTTTCATGTAAGTCTGGATAAGTTTCTAAGTGAACAGGTTTAAAGTAATCTGTCCATAAAATTAGAATTTCTTTCTTTGTTTCTTTTGCTTGTTCTTCTTTTACTGCAACATATCTAGAAAATGTATTACTGTATGTAGCCCACTCTGCTGAATCAGTGCTAGAAGGAGCTTCTAATGCAATAAGTTTTTTTGTCATTGATAAAACTGCTTCAGCTGCAACTCTAGTAGAAGCTGGGTCGTAAACACCACAAGGACCGTCACAATGAGCATTGACTTTAATTGGGGATTTTTTATCTAGAAAAGAATTGATGAATTTACTTAACATTTCAAAATATTTTATTTTGTTCATATTCTACTTGGAGATTAACTAAATTGAAAAGTTTTAGATATTTTTCATACTTAATTTAATTGACTTTTAATAATTCAACCTCAAATATTAAAGTCGCATTAGCAGGTATTACATTTCCTGCACCTCTCGATCCGTATCCAAGTTTCGGAGGTATTGTCAATTTTCTTTTACCACCAACTTTCATGCCTGCTACACCTTCGTCCCAACCTTTTATTACTCGTCCAGCACCCAAGGGAAAGCTGAATGGAGCTCTTCCGATACTGGTATCAAATTGTGTTCCGTCTTCTAAAGTTCCTGTGTAATTTACAGTAACTGTTTGCCCAGCACTAGCTTCATCTCCTTCCCCATTTACGATATCTACAATAATTAGACCACTTTCTGTAGTTTTTGAATTGCTGTCTGATGGTGTTTCTTCTGCCATAGCGAAAAGTAAAGGATTTGGATCTGATGGGTCTAGTTCAAATAAATTATTATTTGATGATTTTGCCAAAGGCTTTTGTTGAATTAATTGATTTTCTGATTCAGCAGCATTAACAACTTGGGGTGCATTAAATTGACTGAAAATAGTTAATGAAACACAAAAAACAAAAACTGCAAAACTGATAAAGACTTCTTTCACCGAGATTTTGAAAGTTACTAAAACTAATATTACAGAATAAAGGTACAATAAATGGGTGATTTTAAATTTAATTTGAAATTTTAGATTGTTAATCCCAACTCAAGTTAAAAGTTTAAAACAATATTTTTACCCATGTTTAGGTGGCATATTAGGAGGAATTTCTGTTGCAACCCATTTTTGGCTGATTTTTATGCCGATATCATTATTTATTTTATGGAATGGAAGTGAAAGAAGGATAGCAAATTTTTGTTGGGGTTTTTTCTTTATCTTGATGAGTCATTCTTGGCTTTATGATCTCCATCCATTAACATGGCTAGGTTTTTCATGGCTTTCAAGTTTAATAATCACCATTTCAATATTATTATTTTGTGCTTTTCTAGGTGGGTTATTAGTTTATTTATGGGGTTTTTTAGTTGAAGTTATTCTGTGGAAAGAGGATGTTTTTAAAATGAAAATATTACCTTTAACCGTAAAAGTAGTTTTTTTATCGTTGACTTGGGGGATTGGTGAATTGATACTTTCTCAAACTCCTTTTTTTTGGATAGGTTTAGGCGAGAGTCTTGTTCCAGGTGATATTTATCTTGCTGGTTTGGCAAGATGGATTGGCGCAAGTGGTTTATGCGTATTACAACTATTGATTGGATTTTGGATATTTTTTAGTCACGGTAGATGGAGAAGAAAACTTCATTTTAAAAAAATATTTATTTTCGGATTTTTTATTATTTTTTTCTTACATCTATTTGGGGGGTTAACAACGCCAATTAAAAGAAATTATGAATATCCTGTGGCTATTTGGCAAACCAACTTCCCAACAAGAGAAAAATTAAAAATAGATTATAATTTTATTAAAGAAAAACATTCTATCGCTCAAAAGTATGCTTTAGCCAATCAAGTAAAACTTCTTGTTGCTCCTGAAGGGACCTTATATAATAATTTTTATTTATCTAAAGGCTTTAAGGTTAATACCTTGGCAGGAGGTTTCAGAAATTTTAATAATGAGTTAAGAAGTTCTTTACTCGGATTTCAAATTAGAGATAAATCTTTTACCTCATTTATAGATAAAAATAGACTTGTTCCATTAGGTGAAAAAATACCTAGATTTCTAGATAGTTTTTCAAGAGGATTATCTGCAGTTGGAGGAATTCAACCAGGCTCTGATTCAAGATTTTTTGATCCTAAATTTACACAACCTCTAGCAGTGGCTATTTGTTATGAAATTAGTGATGGATTGAAAATAAGAAAGGCTATTAATAGCGGTGCAAAACTAATAATAACATCAGCAAATTTAGATCCCTATCCAATTAAGCTTTATAATCAATTCTTGTCTTTGGCAAGATTGAGAAGTATTGAAAATAAAAAAGATAATCTACTTGTATCAAACACTGGTCCTTCGGGTTTAGTTAAAGATGATGGACAAATAATTCAACTTCTAGATTTAAATGTGGAGCAAAATAAAGTAGTTTTCCCTAATTTTTCATCCGAAAAGACTTTTTATACAAAATTTGGAGATAAACCCATTTTGTTATTGTTTATATTTTTTATGGGATTAAATTTCTTTTGGAAAACTAATTAATTAATCCGCCACCTAATAAAATTTCTCCTTTATAAAAAACTGCAGCTTGTCCGGGTGTTACCGAACTTTGACTTTCTTCAAAAATTAATTTAAATGTTGTAGTAAGATTATCTAAAGATTTCAAAGGTATTAAAGTTCCTTTTACTGGATGACTTCTATATCTGATTTGTACTTCTACTTCTATCTCTTGTTTAGGTTCTTCGATTGAAGCCCAGTTAACCTTACTAATTATTGCTTCTTTATAAAATAGATCACTTTTATCTGCAACATAAACTATGTTTTTTACCCTGTCTAAACTTTTTACATATAGTGGTTCTGGCCAAGCAATGCCCAAACCCTTTCTTTGACCTACCGTAAAGTGCTGAATTCCATTGTGCGTTCCAAGGACTTTCCCACTCACATGCACAATTTCTCCTTCTCTGGGTTCAATGTGTTTGTCTATAAATCTCTGCATTGATCCATAATGCTCAACTAAACATAGATCTTGACTTTCTGGTTTTTGAGCAGTTCTAAGGCCTAATCTCAGGGCTTCCTTTCTTGTTTCTTCTTTTTTCATTTCACCAAGAGGAAATTCTAATCTGCTTAGTACTTCTTGTGAAAGAGAATAAAGAAAATAACTTTGATCTTTGTTTTCGTCAGCACCTCTGAGAAGAAGGAATTCCTTAAATACAAAGCTCTTGCAATCAAGTGTTTCGGCATAAGATGATTTTTTTATCCTTGCGTAATGTCCGGTCGCAATATGAGTAAAGTCTTTTTTGTTTATTGCGTAATTAAACATCTCTTCAAACTTAACATTCTTATTGCACATTGAACATGGAAGTGGAGTGAATCCTTTCTCATAGCTTTCAGTAGTTTTTTTAATTACCTCTCTTTCGAAAATTTCTCTTGAGTCTATTATTTTATGATTAATACCCAAATCTTCACAAAGTCCAGCAGCATCTACTAATCCTTCAGAACAACAGGAGCCTTGTCCTTTCATTAGCCAAAGAGTTAGTCCCTCAACATTCCAGCCACTTTCTAGAAGAAGAGCAGCTGAAAGGGAACTATCTACGCCACCAGAAAGACCTACAATAATATTTTTCTTCTTTTTAGTTTTATTATTAGAAGAAAAAAAGTTCTCTAATTTTTTATCCTTTTGTGTCTTTAACATGGAAGTTTAAATTTTTGAACAGTTCTTAATTGCTTTCTACTCATTATGAACGAAAATGTATGGCCAACAATTGACTCTGAACATTTAATTGTTGATTCAAAGCAAATGTTGATATTAGAGAAAGAAATGTTTTCTGATGGAATGCCGCAAGAAGCATTGATGGAAAAAGCTGGTATCCAGATTAATAGATGGCTCTTAAAAAAGAAACCTCTTCTCAAGAATGGAATAACTGTTTTTATAGGTCCTGGGCATAATGGCGGAGATGGTGCAGTAATAGCTAGAGAGCTTTTTTTGAAAGGTTTTGATGTTCAGGTATGGTGTCCATTCCCGATAAAAAAAACACTAACAAATGACCAACTTAATTATCTTACATCTATTGGTGTCACAAAATTAGTAGAGCCTCCTGATGCAAATGGGAAAGAGCTTTGGATTGATGCAGTTTTTGGTAATAATCAAACAAGAAAAGTTGATGATAAATTAATTAAACTGTTTAATCAAAAGTTCTATAAAAAATCTGGAAAGGTAATAAGTATTGATATTCCAACAGGATTATGTCCTGATAAAGGAGAGCCTTTTTTAGATGGCGCAGTAAAGGCAGACTATACCTTGGCCATTGGTCTATTTAAAATTGGGTTGATCCAAGATTCTGCTTTACCTTTTATTGGAGAATTGCACCATATAGATGTTGGGATGCCTACTAATAAGCTGTCCAAAATTGATAAAAAGATTTTTAAGGTTACTTACAAAGATATAAAAAATATTGATTTACCTTCTTTACCAAGAAATTCCAACAAATATCAAAGAGGTAGAACATTACTAATAGCTGGAAGTGAAAAATATCCTGGTGCTGCATACTTGGCATTAAAAGGGGCTATATCAAGTGGAGCAGGCTTTATCTCTGCGGTCCTTCCTGGGGTAATTGCTGAATCTATTTGGCAAGTTGCCCCAGAAATAGTTTTAAAAGAAACTATGCAATCTAACCAAAATGGAAATGCGTCTTTATTTAGTGCATTAAAGAATATTGATTTAAGTGCGTTTGATTCATTAGCTGTCGGTCCAGGAATAGGAATAGATAATGATGATTGGCAAAAATCAAAAGACTATCTTATGGATTATGGAGGTTTATTGATCTTGGATGCAGATGCACTTAATCGAATTTCGGAATCTAAGTTAGGGTCAAATTTCTTTTTAGAGAGAAAATTTAAAACATGGATTACACCACATAGCAAAGAATTTCGAAGGTTATTCCCTAATATCAACTCTGCTAACAATTTAGAGCTAGCTTATGATGCAGCAAAAGAATTCAATATCAGTATTTTGTTAAAAGGAGCTAACAGTATAGTTGCTGATAATAAAAAAGTATGGCAACTTTTTGGAACCGATTCTCAGACAGCTCGAGCTGGATTGGGTGATCTTTTATCTGGTTTTGTAGCTGGTAGTTCTGCTATTGATTTAACCTTGTGTAGAGATATATCAACAGATTTTTTTGCTAAATATGTACTTTTGCATTCATTTGCTGCATCAAAGTGCAAAAGTGGGTCAAATGCTTCTGCTATTGGTGATGAACTGACAAAATTAATGAGAAATATAAAAACGAGACAAATATCTTGAAAGAAACAATTTAAGAGAGTTATTTACAGTTTTAAACACATAAGTGTACAAATATTACTTGAAATCTGAAGCGCGCATTAAATATTTGGTCATTTCTTTAAAAATGTAGGAAAGTTTTAATACCTAATCAGGTCATCAAAATGGTTTCATCATTACCAATTCAATCAGAACAACCAAAAAGGAGGAGTAATGATCCAATAAGTTGGTATTTGCAGAATATTGGTAGAGTTCCCTTGTTAACACCTGCTGAAGAAATTGAATTGGGTAATCAAGTTAAAAAGATGATGATTCTTACAGAAGATGGACAATTAAATGAAAATATTAACGATTTTACAACTCAGCAAAAAAGAACTATAAAAGTTGGTCGAAGAGCTAAAGAAAGAATGATGAAAGCTAATTTAAGATTAGTTGTCAGTGTGGCAAAAAAATATCAAGGTAAAGGACTGGAATTACTTGATTTAGTACAAGAAGGTTCTCTTGGGTTAGAGAGGGCTGTTGAAAAATTTGATCCGACAAGAGGATATAAGTTTTCTACTTATGCCTTTTGGTGGATTAGGCAGAGTATGACAAGAGCAATTGCCTGTCAATCAAGAACAATCCGTTTACCTGTTCACTTAAGTGAAAGGTTAGCTTCTATTAGAAAAGTTAGTAGAGATTTGGCTCATAAGCTTGGTGCTATGCCAAGCAGAATTGAAATTGCAGAGGCAATGGAAATTGATGTTGAAGAATTGGATTCTGTTTTAAGACAAGCTTTATCGACAAGTAGTTTAGATGCTCCAGTAAATGGTGATGATGGCAGGAGCTTTTTAGGTGATTTAATTGCAGATAGTAATAATGAAGAGCCTTTAGATCAAGTTGAACAAAAGATGCATCAAGAGCAACTTGGTAAGTGGTTAAGTCATTTAAGCGAGCAAGAGCAACATGTTCTCAAATTAAGATTTGGACTTGATGCAAATGAGAGGCATACACTTGCAGAAATTGGAAGATTATTAGAAGTTTCCAGAGAAAGAGTAAGACAAGTCGAACTTAAGGCATTAAGAAAATTAAGAAATTTAACTAGAAAATTACCTAGTGGTATTTAATCTAATCTAATCTTCTGCCCAAATATATTTAGTTAATTCTTGTGAAGGGGGCTCGGGTGCTTCAATAGCATTTTTAACTGACTCCGATATCTCTGCATCAATTTTCTTTTCAATAATTTTTAATTCTTCTTCTGTTGCGAATTTACCGTCAATAATTTCTTTGGATAATTTCTTAATAGGATCTCTTTTTCCCCAAAACTCCTTCTCTTTTTCAGACCTTAATTCATCTGGATCTGCAAGAGAATGTCCTCTGTATCTATAAGTCAAACATTCTAAAAGTGTTGGACCTTCTCCTGCTCTAGCTCGCTCAATTGCTCTTTGTGCTGCTCCTCTAACTGCTAATACATCCATACCATCAACTTCTTCGCCGTGCATACCAAAAGCAGAAGCTTTTCTCCAGATTTCAGGATTACTAGTAGCTCTATCGTGAGCCATACCAATAGCCCATTTATTATTTTCAACAACAAAAATTATGGGTAATTTCCATAACTGGGCCATATTTAAACATTCAAAAAACTGCCCATTATTGCAAGTCCCATCCCCAAAAAATGCTGCAGTTACAGCATCACTATTACTATTTCCAGCAACTTCCTTTTTGTATTTACTTGAAAAGGCTGCCCCTAAGGCAACTGGAATTCCCTCTCCAATAAATGCATATCCTCCGAGTAGGTGATGCTCTCTTGAAAATAAGTGCATGGATCCACCTCGGCCTTTGCTACAACCAGTGGATTTCCCAAAAAGTTCACTCATTACTTCAAATGAGGGGACACCCGCACTTAGTGCATGAACATGATCGCGATAGGTACTACAAAACCAATCATGTTTCTTTTTCATGGCGCCAATTACTCCCGTGCTTATAGCTTCTTGTCCGTTATATAGATGAACGAAACCAAACATTTTTCCCCTGTAATACATTTCTGCACACTTATCTTCAAACCTACGACCAAGCGTCATGTCTTCATAAAGAAATAACCCAGTTTCTCGATCTAATTCGGCTTTTTTTATGTCTTGAAGATTTGAGATTCTCTCTACGTGTGTTTCCAAGAAAAATACCTTAACGAAGTTTTGATTTGTTAACATTCTAAGCCGTGAAGGGCGATTTTCATGATTTTTTTTAATAACTCTGTAAGACCTTGTGAAAAAAATTTTTAACTTGATAAAATTTGTATGAAAATTTTCAATAGGATATTTGTTTGGAACTTCCTTTAGACCATTTTAGTTTAATTGGCGTGAGCCCCTCTGCAACTTCTGAGGAAATCTTAAGGGCGTTTCAATTGCGGTTAGATAAAACACCTGATGAAGGTTTTACTTATGAAGTTTTAACCCAAAGATCTGAGTTGCTTCGCCTCACTGCTGATCTACTTACAGATCCAGAAAGCAGAAGAGAGTACGAAAATTTGTTATTAAATGGGAAGTCTGGATTGGATTTTTCCTCAAATAGAGAAGTAGCAGGATTAATACTTCTTTGGGAATCCGGTTTACCAAAGGAAACTTTTAAAATCACGAAAAAAGCATTGCAGCCCCCACAAACTCCAGCTTTAGGGAGTTCTAGAGAAGCTGATTTAACATTATTGGCTGCTTTAACAGCGAGGGATTCTGCAATTCAAGAACAACAGGTTAGATCCTATTCTAATGCGGCAGACTTTTTACATGAAGGTATACAACTTCTACAAAGAATGGGAAAGCTTGTAGATATAAGAAAAGAACTTGAAGAAGACTTGGTTGCCTTACTTCCCTACAGAATTCTAGATCTTCTGAGTAGGGATCTAAATGATCAAGATTCTCATAAAAAAGGCTTAAGTATGTTGGAAAATTTAATTATCAAAAGAGGTGGTTTGGAAGGTAATAATAAATCTGAATATAAAGATTTTTTAAATCAGCAAGAGTTTGAAGCTTTTTTTCAACAAATTAAGCCATTTTTGACAGTACAAGAACAGATTGATTTGTTTCTTGAATTACAAAAAAGAGGATCATTAGAAGCAGGATTTTTAGCTTTTTTATCCTTAGCAGCTATTGGTTTCTCTAGAAGAAAGCCAGAAAAATTATTTGAAGCAAGGAGAATTTTAAAGAAACTAAATTTATCAGGTCTTGATTCAATGCCTCTAGTTGGTTGTTTAGATTTGCTTTTGGCTGATATTGATCAAGCCTCTGCAAGGTTTTCAAGTAGTTCTGATGAAAATTTACGAGATTGGCTCAATAATTATCCTGGAAATAAGTTAGAAGCGATATGTATTTTCTGTAAAAATTGGTTAGAGAATGATGTTTTAGTTGGGTATAGAGACATTGACTCAAAAGAGGTGGATTTAGATTCTTGGTTTGAAGATAGGGAAATTCAAGAATTTATTGAACAATTAGAAAAGAAATCAAATAAAATTGCTATTAGAGCAAATCTTCAAAACCAACAAACTGAGAAGGAATCATCCACAAAAACGACTGAAGATTTTGATAATATATTAGGGAATATTGAAGAAAGAAGATTACCTTGGCCTGGTGGCATAAAACAAGGCTATGAAAAGGTTGAGACTAAAGAAATAGAATTCAATGAGCAATACTATAAGAAAAAACCAATTGAGTTTTATAATTTTTTAATTGAAAAAATTGCTGTATTAAAGTTTAGTTTTGGGGAATTCTTAAAAGATAAAGAGATTATTAATCGGTCGCAGTATTATATTTATATTTATGCGTTTTTGATCTTATTTGCATTTGGTATCGGTATTGGATTTTTAAGAAATAATTTTAAAAAATCAATTCAGGACGAATCTGTTGCTGAAAAACCTTTAATTGAAAAAGATAAAAATCAAAAGCTTAGTGAGATAGATATTATTCAAGAAATAAAAAAAAATCCTTCAAGTAAATCGAATTCTATTCCTGAGAAATCTACTTCAATTATTACCTATGAATTCAAAGAACTTAATACTGCTTCACCTTCTTTGGAAGATATAAGAAATTTAATTAATGGATGGCTTCTAAATAAAAGTAATTACTTAGCGGGAAAGGGTGAAATTAATCTTTCTAAGATTGTTAGTAAAGGACTTATTGATCGAACAAT
>CACAYX010000027.1 GCA_902536775.1 uncultured Prochlorococcus sp. | reverse complement strand
TTATAAGGATATATCTTGATAACATCTCCTGTTTTCATTTGAGATACGTCAGCTTCTATAGGTAAAGCTCCTGAATCTTGTGCAGTATTGAAGAAAATTGGGGCTATTTTGCTGCCAATTATTATTCCACCTGTTTTTTTGTTGGGAACAAAAGCGATATCTTCTCCTATATGCCAAATAAGTGAATTAATAGCAGATTTTCTAGAACTCCCTGTTCCAACAACATCTCCAACATAAGCTATTGGTAAATTTTGTTTTTTTAAATTATCAAGAATATTTAGTCCATCAGGTTTTTTAAATTCCAACATAGCTAATGCATGCATTGGAATATCCGGGCGTGTTGTTGCATGTACAGCTGGAGATAAGTCGTCTGTGTTTGTCTCACCGTCAACTTTAAATACTAAACAAGTAATCTCTTTCTCTAGAACTTTTTTATTTATGAACCATTCTGCATTTGCCCAACTATTTACAACTTCTTTTGCATAAATATTATTTTGAGATAATTCATAAATTTCATTAGCCGAGTCGTAAACAAGAATAATATTTTTTAAAACTTCTGCCGCTTTTTTTGCGAGTAAACTATTTTCTCCTTTAAGTATTTCAACCAAAGAATTTACATTGTATCCGCCTATCATTGTTCCAAGTATTTCAATTGCTTTTTCGGGATTAATTGATTTGCAATATTTTTCGGAATTAACAATAGCCGTAAGCCAGCTTGCTTTTACATAAGCAGCCTCATCAACTCCTGGGGGTACTCTATTTATGAGTAAATCAAGTAAATAAGATGAATCGTAAGTACTATCTTGTTCTAATAATTTTGCAATACAATTTGTTTGTTCAGCATTTAAAGGTAAAGGAGGTATACCTTTGGCAGCTCTTTCAGCTACATGATCTGCATAATCTTTTAGCAATGTTTCCAAATTCTTCATTAGTAAGGTTTAATGCCTAATCTATTGTTATTTTTAATATTAAAAAGGAGAGTATTCATAAATGCTTTTTTAAATATTCAAACTTCTTAATTAATCAATGACGACATCATCAAATAATTCAGCTTTAGAAAAGACATCAGATTTACATGTTCTTGAAACACGTCCATTAATACCTCCAAGCAGATTACATAATGATATACCTATAGATCACGCCTCTGCTAATACGGTATCTAAAACAAGAAGATCGATACAAAATATTTTGCATCATAATGATCAGAAGCTTTTAGTCATTGTGGGTCCATGTTCAATTCATGATCTTGAGGCGGCAAAGGAATATTCAAAATATATTCAAAAATTCCGAGAAATGTATAAAGATAAATTAGAAATAATTATGAGAGTATATTTTGAAAAACCAAGAACAACTATTGGTTGGAAGGGATTGATAAATGATCCTCATCTAGATGATTCCTATGATATTAATACTGGTTTAAGAAGAGCAAGAAGTTTGCTTTCATATTTAGCAACTCGTGGTATACCTTCTGCTACAGAATTACTTGATCCAATTGTTCCTCAATACATTGCTGATTTAATAAGTTGGACAGCAATTGGTGCGCGGACTACAGAAAGTCAAACTCATAGAGAAATGGCATCAGGATTATCAATGCCTATAGGCTTTAAAAATGGAACGGATGGTTCCTTTACTACTGCAATTAATGCAATGCAGTCAGCTTCAAAATCCCATCACTTCTTAGGTGTAAATGAAAATGGAATGGCTTCTATAGTTAATACTACAGGAAATCCAGATGGACATATAGTTTTAAGGGGCGGTTCAAAAGGCCCAAATTTCGAAAGTGATCATGTACAAAGAATTTCAGCAGAATTGAGGCAGTGTAATCTTCCCTATAAAGTGATGATTGATTGTAGTCATGGAAATTCCAATAAAGATTTCCGGAAACAGTCGGAAGTCCTAAAAAATGTAGCTTCTCAAATTAGTAATGGTGAAAAAAATATTCTAGGAGTTATGCTTGAAAGTCATTTGAAGGAAGGAAATCAAAAACTTTTAAAAAAAGAAGATCTCCAGTTTGGCAGAAGCATTACAGATGCATGTATAGATATAGAAACAACAAAAGAATTAATCGCTATTTTATACGATTCACTTAGCTAGTTATAAAATAATTAAAAAATAATGCTGAAGAGATTGGAACAATGAAATTATCTATTCCTAGAACGCTAAATTGTTCGAGCAAAGTCGCAATAAAAGCTATTGTAAAATAATTTAAATTTAGACTATTTTGTTGCGAGTATCCTATTGAGCAAACTACTATCAAACTTGTTAAAAACATTGTAATGGTTCCATATAAAGATTTTTTTTGTTTAAAAAAAATCCAACTCTTTGAGTGAAAGCTTTTTCCTATTAATCCAGCTAATCCATCACCAAAAGTCATTATGAAAAATCCACTAATTAGTGCATATGGATCTTTATTCCAGAAAAGATAAATCAAAATAAATAAACTTAGACAATAAAATAATGTCCCATAACTTTTTCTCTCAACATCCTCAATTGTTGGAAATAATTTATAGTTGTAATTGATGAAAACCATTACTGAAACAATTCCTGTAAAAATTAGAGCAGAGTTTTGATTAATTTTTAAAAATTGAGCAATTGGTATTAAAGGTCCTATTCCAATATGTATTATTTTTCTGACGATTTCTCTGCTATCTTCATTATATTTTTTAAAAACTACTGATATTAAAAAAATTGAAAATAAATATAATAAAATTACAGTAAATTTTATCAATTTGGCTAAGCTGCTTTTTGATGAGTTGTCATTACTCGAAGCTTTAATATTGCTTTAGCTTCTAGTTGCCTTACTCTTTCTCTTGAAACATTAATTTGTCTTCCTATTTCTGCGAGTGTTAATGGTTCTTCACCATCTAGCCCAAATCTGAGCTTCATGATTTTTTGCTCTCTTTCATTTAATTGAGAAAGCCAAGTTCCTAAATGCTCTTTTTGAATAGTTCTATCCATACCCTCCATAGGCTCTTCACAGTTTGGATCAGGTATGAGTTCGCCAAGAGTACTTCTGTCTTCTTCCCCTCTTGCATGTGCATCTAGGGAGGCACAAGGAGCACTTTGAGAAATTAAATCTTCTAAATCTTTTTGATCAATTCCCATCTCAGTTGCCATTTCCAATCTTGTAGGTTGTCTGCCAAATTTATGTGATAATTCTCTAGAGACTCTTCTCATTTTGGACAGTTTTTCACTTATGTGAATAGGCAAACGGATGGTTCTAGCACTGTTATCAATTGCCCTCGTCATTCCTTGTCTAATCCACCAGTAAGCATATGTTGAGAATTTATATCCCATAGCAGGATCAAATTTATCTACAGCTCTTTCAAGCCCAATAGCTCCTTCCTGGACAAGATCTAATAATTCAAGCCCTTGGTTTTGGTATTTTTTTGCAACCGAGACAACGAGCCTTAGATTAGCTGCCATCATTCTATCTCTTGCTCTTTTGCCAATTTTAATTTGATAAAGATTTCGTTGGGTTCTGTCAGTTTCAGGAATTTGTAGCAACTTTTTCATGTTTTGAACATGATGAGCTAACTCTATTTCCTCTGCTGGAGTCAAAAGAGGTACTCTTCCAATGCTACTTAAGTAATAGCCAATAGAATCTGAAGCGAGTCTGCCAGATTTTTTTTGGCTTTGTTTTGCCGTAAGACTGGATTTCGATTTGCGAGACTTGCCCGCAGTGTTTGGTAATCTTGGCTCATCAAAATTATTATCTGAAGAGCTTTTCGCAGATTCCAGAGGGATCCCCATCACCCTGGCCTCCTAAATAATGGATTTTTTAAAAAGCTAGCACTGAAATTGAAATAAAAACTACTTTTACGTTGAAATTTTAAAGACAAAAATTTTTTTTTTAAAGCTTATTTCCTGAAATCCATTGATATGAGCTGATTTTGTAAAAAATAAAAAAAATTTAAAATATTAAGTAATTTTTTAAATGTTGTAAAAATCAATATTAATTTTATTTTTCTATGAGGTCAATTTGGGAACGATTATGCGATGAATCTAATTGATATTTCGAATAAGAACCATCTTCCTTCATTATCCAAGAAAAGTAATTATCTTTAATATAGGTTTGCAAAAGTGAGTATATTTTAGATTTCAATTCATAATCCTCTATAGGAGTAACAGCTTCTATTCTTCTATCAAGATTTCTTCTCATCCAATCTGCACTTCCAATAAAAACCTCATTATCACCGTTATTACAAAACCAAAAAATTCTTGAGTGTTCAAGAAAATGGCCAATAATGCTTATAACTTTAATATTTTCACTTAAATTTTTTCTTTGGGGATATAAGCAACAAATACCTCTTATGATGAGGCTAATTTTCACACCTGAGTCTGAAGCTATATAAAGGAGTTTAATTATTTCTGGGTCTACTAAAGAATTCATTTTTGCAATTATTTCAGCTCTTTTACCTTCCTCTGCATTTTTAATTTCTCTATTTATGAGAGATATAAATTTATCTCTCATCGATGAAGGAGAAACTAATAATTTGTGATAATTTTTTTGTTTAGAAAAACCTGATAAGTAATTAAACAATTCAAGTAAATCAGAAGCAATATCTGGGTCTGTTGAAAGTAGTCCTAAATCTGTATAAAACCTTGAAGTATTAGAGTTATAATTTCCCGTGCCAATATGAAAATAATTTCTTAATCGTCTTTTTTCTTTTCTTACTACTAAAGCTATTTTTGTATGTGTTTTAAATCCTATAATTCCATATACAACATGAATTCCAGCTTGTTCAAGTTGTTTTGCCCATTGAATATTATTATCTTCATCAAATCTTGCTTTAAGTTCAACAAGAGTCATTACTTCTTTACCATTTTCTGCAGCTCTCATTAATGCTGCGATAATAGGTGAATCCTTTGAAACTCTATATAAAGTTATTTTTATAGCCATAACTAGCGGATCATCAGCTGCTCTTTTTATAAATTCTTCAACTGAAGTTTTAAATAAGTCATAGGGATGATGAAGCAGAATATTTTTTTTCCTAAGTATCTTAAAAATAGAATTATAGTTTTTGTTTAAAGGTGAATTTAAATCTTTTAATTGCGAGTGAGTTTTCCCAATTAGCAGATTTTCCTTTAAATCACTTCTATTAATTTTTGTAAGCTGATTTAAGTCGTCAAGGCCTAAAAAACTTTTGCAAAAGTAAATATATTCTTTTTGTATTGAGATACTTTCAATAAGTAATTTTAGGATATTTTCTGGCATATCTGATTCAACTTCTAATCTAACTACGTCCCCACCTAATCTTCTCTTTTGCAAACTTTGTTCAACTGCTAAAAGAAGATCATCAGCTTCAAGTTCTTTTAATTCTAAATCCGCATCCCTTGTCACTCTAAAAAAAGAGTAATTTATACATTCCATTCCGTTGAATAAAGAATCTATATTATTTCCAATTAAATCCTCAACACTTATGAAAAAGTGGGAATTTTCATCACTACTTTGAATAATTTCATTGGGAATTTGTATAAATCTATTTATATTTTTTGTTGGTATTTTTACTCTGACAAACTGATTTTTAGAGTCTTCCTTATTCTTTATTAGAGCTGCCAAATTTAGACTTAAATTACTTATAAATGGGAATGGATGTGCTGGATCAACAACTAATGGTGTTAATAAAGGGAAAATAGAAGAAGTAAAGAAGTTATTACACCAATTTCTTTGATTTTCACTTAGGTCATTATATTTTTTTAAAATCACACCTTTTTCTTGTAATTCATTTTTTAATTCATTATTTACATAACTTTCTTGAAGAGTGGTTAATTTTTTTACTTCTTTGTTTATTGTTTCTAATTGCTCTTTTGGTGTGAGTCCATCAATACTTTTTTTTGTAATTCCTGCTTCAACTTGAGTCTTTAATGAAGCCACCCTTACCATAAAAAATTCATCTAGATTATTACTAAAAATTGAACAAAATTTTACTTTATCTAGGATTTTGTACTCCTTTTCCATACCAGTTAGGAGTACTCTTTTATTGAATTCAATCCAACTTAATTCTCTATTAATAAAAACATCAGCCTGGCTTTTCATTAAGATAATTTTGAATTTTGATTGTTAAAAGAATTATTATTTTCACCCTCTGCAATAAGGTATATCATGAAAAGTAAGATAACGGAACCAGCTATAAAAGGTGATTTAGGACCAAAACTATCATAAACCCTTCCGGCCATTGCAATTCCTAAAACCCCTCCAAGACTCTGTAGACCCTGAAGGTTACTTAAAATTGATCCTTGTTTATTAACGTCTAATTTCTTTGATATTAGTGCCCTTAAAGTGGGCGTAATTAATCCTGCTCCAACGGCTAAAAATGAAACAGCTGAATAAATATTAATTGTTGCATTTTCTTTTGGAGCAGTTATTAAAAGAGCACACGCCACAAGAATAAAGCCAGATCCGATTAGTGTTAATCGCATTTCGCCAACTTGCTTTACCAGAGGCCCAATTAATCCTCCCTGAACGATAATCGCAATAATTCCTACTACAACAAGAGTTCCGCTTGATGCTTTGGTCGTCCAGTTTAAAGATTCTTGGAGGAAAAATATAAGGATATTAGTCAATCCAGTAAAAGCAATAAAGTAAATAAAGAAAGCTAATGATAATTTTTTAATCTTTTCTTCTTTGAAAACTGTAAAAAGTGCTTTTAAAGGGTTTTTTAAAGCAGTTTTTGATTTATTTATTACACTATTAGGCTTGGTTTCTGGTAAGTAAAAATATACAAGGAGAAAATTTATTATTGGAATGATTGAGGCTATCAAAACTGGAATAATAAAATTATTATTTGTATTTCTTGCAAAAATTACGACAAAAATATTACCTAAGAAAAAACTTAAACCAAAAGCAACACCAATCAGACCGAATGTTTTTGCTCTTTTTTCAGGGCTTGAAATATCTGCAAGAATTGTTGTTGCAGTAGCTGCAGTTCCCCCACTTAAACCGTCAATAAGTCTCGCTAAAAATAATAACAATAACGGGATAGTGGCTATTGAATTTGACCAATTAAAAAGAACTGTAAAAGATAATATTGATATTCCTATTATTGAACCAGTAATACAAAAAAGAGTGACAGGTCTTCTGCCATATCTATCGCTCATAAGTCCTATAAAAGGAGAAGCTGTAAATTGAGCTAATTGGTAAGTGCATGATAATAAACCATATGTACTTGCTTTAGAGTCAAAGAGTAAAACAAAAGAGGGTAATATGGGTAGCAGTATACTTTCACTTAAACGATCATTTAGAAGAGTGATAAACGCACTAAGGAGAGTAAATTTTTGATTTGGTTTTAATAAACTTTCTTTCACAATATTTACCTTCATTGCGATTAACTTTTACTACCATACTTGTTAATGGAGATTATTGTGCCCGGCATTGTTTATTTAGTTGGAGCAGGTCCTGGTGACCCTGAGCTTTTGACTCTTAAAGCTTTACGCCTAATAAAAAATTGTGATGCATTAGTTCATGATGCTTTAATTCCGGATGAAATAACAAAAGAGGCAGGAAGAAATACAGAAATTTTTCATGTAGGCAAAAGAGCTGGGAAGTGTTCTGTACCTCAGGCTGAAACTAATGATCTCATTTTGAAATTAGCAAAAGAAGGTAAAAATGTTGTAAGGCTAAAAGGGGGAGATCCATTCGTTTTTTCTAGAGGTGGTGAAGAGGTATCGATTTTAGAAAAAAATGGAATTTCAGTTGAAATCGTTCCTGGTATTACTTCTGGGATAGCTGCTCCCACATATTTTGGTATTCCACTAACCCATAGAGATGCTGCAAGTTCCGTAACTTTTGTCACTGGACATGAGCGGGTGGATAAGGAAAAAAAGACAGTGAATTGGAGAGTTTTAGCTAAATCATCAGATAGCTTAGTAATTTTTATGGGTATAAAAAATATTGAATTTATTGTAGAAGAATTAATCCTAGGTGGTTTAGATAAGAGTACTAAATGCGCTGTTATACAAGAAGCTACTTTAAAAAATCAAAAATGTTTGATAGAGAAATTAGAAAATCTTCCAGATAAAATCAAAGATAAAGAATTCTTAGCTCCATCAATTATCATTATTGGAAAAATAGTTGAATTTAAGGTTAATAACAATATAACTCAAGTATCTGATGTCTATTTACCAGATATTAATAAAGTTCAACTATATAATAAATCCCAAAAGTAAATTGGATCGAATTTAGATTTAAGCTTTAAATCATTAACTTGATTAATTTGTCTACAAGATAAGCTATTAATTGCAACTATTATGTCATCGTTTTGAAATTCTGGAGGAATTAATTCTTCTTTTACAATTTTCAATTTTAAAGCTTCAGAAACCATGATCCCCTCTAAACAGCCACTCTCTTTTCTAGGAGTTATCCATTGATTATTTCTTTTAATTAGAAGATTAAATGTACTTCCACAACAAAGTTCACCTGACGTATTCAAAAGGATAGAATCATCAAATGATTTTTCATTAGCTTCTGTCAAAACTTGTATTGCCTGATTATATGAAAATGTTTTGCATTTACTTATAAGACTGAATTCATTTATTTTTTCTGTTTGACTAATGCAAACTCTTATCGGATTAAAATTTGGTTTAATTCTATAGAACTCAAGCCATAAATTATCCAAATCTTTTGTCTCTAAAGTGCTATCAATTGTTAGTGTTCGACCTTCATTAGTTCCTCGACTGTAGTTTATTCTTACTGAAGCAAATTGATCATTTTTAAGCGATAATTTTTTAATTCCATCGTGAATAAGTTGTCTCAAAGTTAATTTATTTATTTTGAGATTAATATTTAAAATCTTGCTACTTTTTTCTAATCTTTTCAGATGTTCATCAAAAAGAATAGGTTTGTTTTCTTTTATCAAAATGGTTTCAAATATACCATCAGCAAATTTTAATCCTCTATTATTAGCAGCAATAAATATTTTATCAATATCCAACCATTGATCCTTGTGCCAGCCTAATGTTTCAATCATTTTAGTGAATCAATTAATGGTAAAAGTTTCCACTTCAGTTCATCAGTTTCCTCTTCAGGGTTTGAGTCAATAACTATTCCGCAACCAGCATATATATTGATTTTTTTGCCTTTAATTAAAAATGATCTTATTAGTATATTGCTGTCAAACTCTCCATTCCAGTCAAGCTTCAAAAATGAGCCACAGTATGGTCCGCGTTCACATTCTTCTAATTCAAAAAGTCTCTGGCATGATCTTAATTTAGGCGCGCCAGTTATAGAGCCTCCAGGCCAACAAGCTTTTAGCAAATCAATCCAGTTCTTGTCTTTTTTTAATTTGCCTCTGATTACTGAAGTTAGATGATGAACTTTTAAGAAACTTTCAAGTTTTAATATTTCTGGCACCATAATACTTCCTGTTTCGCAAACTTTACTTAAATCATTTCTTATTAGGTCAACAATCATAATATTTTCGGCTCTATCTTTTTCGTTCGTTATTAAATCGATAGCATTAAGTGCGTCTTGATTTAAATCTGTATCTCTGGATCTAGTTCCTTTGATAGGTCTTGATTCTATAAAATTTTTATTATCTATTTTTATAAACCTTTCTGGCGAGGTAGATAATACAGCTTCTTTATAATTATCATTATTTATTATTATTCCTCCAAAGGGAGCTCTTAATTTCCTTCTTATTTTCAAATAAATATCTAAAGGATTATAGTTTTTGGAACTTTCAATTTCGCATTTAGTTGTTAGGTTTGCTTGAAATATATCTCCTAGGGAAATTAATTTTTTCAATTTTAGAATATTTTTCTGAAATTTTTCAGCCATTTCGTCTAAATTGATTTTTGAAAAATCAAAATTCAAATTTGTTTTAATGATATTTTCTTCTTCAATATTTTTTATATTTTTGATTATTTTTTTATAATTCATCAGTTCAGATGAGTTTGTGCCTTCGATAATTATTTCTTTTTTTATTAGATTACATTTAATGATTGGATCATATGATCCAATCCATAAAGTTGCCATATCAGTTTTTCTCCATGGGTTTTTTGGTTCTATGTAGACTCCAGCTTCATAACTTAACCATCCAATCCAAAATCCTTTTTCAATATTTTTTAAATTATTAAATGGATTATTAGTTTTGTCTAAGTTATTGATATCTCTTGATTGGATTATTTTTTTAGGATTAATTCCTATTATTGACCATTCCCCATTTTCGTTACCATCACTGTCTAGCCAAGCTAATCCTTTATCTCCGAATTTTTTTGTTAGATGATGCGTAATCAGTGCTGGATCTATCCATTTTTCTAGAATTATTTTTTTTATTTTCATTTTTTATTATTTCTATTAAGCCATTTTTCATAAGCGGCATTTCTAATTCTGCAGCTATCACACTTACCGCATGGTTTTGAATTACCTGAATAACAACTCCATGTTTTATCTAAAGGGACATGATTATCAAAAGCTAATTTAATAATTTCCTCTTTATTTAAATCTAAAAGTGGTGTCCAAAGTTTTATTGGGTTATTTTCTCTTCCTCTTTTATTGGCTAAATCTGCTAATTCTTGAAATTTTTTAATGTAGTCAGGTCTGCAATCTGGATAACCAGAATAATCAAGTGCATTAACTCCTAATCCTATAAAATCAGCCTCTATTGCTTCGGCGTAACTTAGAGCAACGGAAATAAATATAGTATTTCTCCCAGGAACATAAGTATTAGGAATTTTATTATTTTGTACTCCTTCTAACGGGATATTTTTTTGAGTATCAGTTAATGAAGAGCCTCCCCATAAAGATAAGTCAAGCTTAATGATTTTAAATTCTTCGATATCAAAGTGTTTTGCAATTATTGATGCAGAATTTAATTCTTTTTTATGACGTTGACCGTAGTCAAATGAAAGGCCAAAAATTTTAGCTTCGGATTTTTTGGCGATACCAGTAACTGTAGAAGAATCTAAACCTCCAGATAATAAAACTACTATCGATTTATTTTTAAGAGTCATATGGTTTCAATTAATCTTTAAGTATTTGTGAGTTTGAAGGCTCAATTTCCAATCGGGGTTATTTTTTACGAAATCGATAGCGAGAGAAAAACCATTCGCATTGTTCCATGCTGGCTGTAGATAAAAAATTTTATCTTCTTTTTTTAATCCATCTTCGCTTTTAGAGGGTTGATATTGTTTTAAAGTTTCTTTTTTTATTTGAATAGCAAATTCAATATCTTCTATTTCATTTATGATTATTTTGATTTCATTACAGTTTTTTAAAAAATAATTTTTTGGAGGTGAATGTCTTTTAGGAGATAAAGTAATCCAGTCATAGCTTCCTGATATTGAATTAACTCCACTTGTCTCAATATGAATCTTCATTGGCTTTTGTTCTTCTCCTGTCGTCATTTTTTTTATGGCTTTGCAAAAATTATCCAAGTTATGTTGTAAAGGTTCTCCACCTGTAATAACGCAAAAAGATGCTCCTTTTTTTCTGGCAATTTTTATGTGATCTATTATTTTTTCAATTGATATAGAAGGGTGTTTTTTCTCATCCCATGAATTCTTGGTATCGCACCACGAACATCCAACTTTACATCCTGCTAATCTTATAAAAAAAGCACTTTTTCCAGCGTGATAACCTTCACCTTGCAATGAATGAAATTGTTCGACTAAGGGTAAAAAATTTGTCATTTTCATTCAAAAAAATAAAAAATATTAATTTGATTGAGTTAACTTATCTTGAGAGGCTTTTATTAATCCTTTAAATAAAGGATGAGGTTTGCCAGGTCGTGATAAAAACTCAGGATGATATTGACAGGCTAAGAAGTATGGATGATTTTCTAACTCAATTAATTCAACTAATCTGCCATCTGGTGATGTACCACTAATTTTGTATCCAGAATCTAAAAAACTTTGTTTGTAGTAATTATTAAATTCGTATCTATGTCGATGTCTCTCATAAATAACATCCTCATCATATAAGTTTTTTCCAGTTGTATTTTTTGTCAATCTACATGGATAAACTCCAAGTCTCATTGTCCCACCTAAATCAACTACATCTTCCTGTTCTGGTAATAAATGAATCACTGGATTTTGAGTGTTTGGGTCCAGTTCTGAACTAGATGCATCTGGAAGATTAGCTACATTCCTGGCCCATTCTATAACTGCACATTGCATACCAAGGCACAAACCTAAAAAGGGAATTTTATTTTCTCTTGCGAATTTTATAGCCGAAATTTTTCCATTGACTCCTCTATTACCAAATCCCCCGGGTACGACAATTGCATCAACTTCATTTAAGTAAGTTTCTGCTGAATTATTTTCTATCATTTCAGCACTGACCCAATGTAAATCTAATAAAGCCTTTTGTTCAATGCATGCATGTCTTAAAGCTTCAACAACGGATAAATATGCATCTCCAAGTTCAATATATTTGCCTACAAGGGCAACTTTTATTGGATCTCCAGGATTTCTTAGGTTGTGTATTAGTTGCTCCCAATTTTTCAAATCACATTTTTTATCTTCAAGGTCTAAATACTTCAGGGTTTCTTTGCATAAACCTTCTTTTTTTAAAGAAAGAGGTACAGAATAAATACTGTCTGCGTCTAAAGCTTCAATTACAGAGTTGATACTGACACCGCAAAAACCACTAAGCTTTTTTTTAAGAGCTTCATTGATAGATTTATCACTTCGGCATACAAGTAAATCTGGCTGAATTCCAATTGATCTTAATTCTTTCACTGAATGTTGTGTTGGTTTAGTTTTTATTTCGCCAGAGGTTTTGATGTAAGGAAGTAATGTTACGTGTATGTATGCAACATCATTCCTATTTACATCATTTTTGAATTCTCTTATTGCCTCTAAAAAAGGTAGAGATTCAATATCACCAACTGTTCCACCAATTTCAGTAATAATAATATCTGCATTGCTGTTAGCGGCTACTCTATGAATCCTTTCTCTAATTTCTCCCGTTATGTGAGGTATTACTTGCACAGTTCCACCGTTATAATTACCTCTTCTTTCTTTATTAATAACTGCTTGATAAATAGATCCCGTTGTTACACTATTCAACCTAGTCATTGCAGTATCAGTAAATCTTTCGTAGTGACCTAAATCTAGATCGGTTTCAGCCCCATCTTCGGTTACAAATACTTCTCCATGTTGAAAAGGGCTCATTGTTCCTGGATCAACATTTAGATATGGATCTAGTTTTAATATTGAAACACTATATCCTCTAGACTTTAATAATCTACCTAAACTTGCAGCTACGATTCCTTTACCAATGCTAGAAACTACTCCTCCGGTGACAAATACGAATTTTGACATTAAATATTCTTAATTAAGCACTGCCTCCTTATATTTTATTTAAACAAAAAACTTTTAGATCATCCATATATATTCTTATTCATCAATTGTTATTTCAATATCTAATTCTTTTAATTGTGATTCAGAAACATTTGAAGGCGCATTTGTGAGAAGACATTTTGCTTGTTGATTTTTTGGAAAGGCAATGGTTTCTCTGATTGAATCTGCACCAATGATCAGCATGGTAATACGATCCAATCCAAACGCTATTCCACCATGAGGAGGAGCACCCATTTCTAAGGCTTCTATTAAAAATCCAAATTTTTCATCAATTTCTTTATCAGCAAGTCCTACCGTTTTCAGAACCTCTCTTTGTAAGTTCGCTTCATGAATACGTAAAGAGCCACCTCCTAACTCCAATCCATTGAGAACTAAGTCATAAGCATTTGCTGTAGAGCTCTCAATTTCTTTTTTTAAGTTTTCAGAATCTTTAGATTTTATATTCTTTGGAGAACAAAAAGGATGATGTAAAGCTTCATATCTATTTTCCTCTTCATTTCTCTCAAACATCGGGAAATCAGTTACCCATAAGAAATTCCATTTACTTTTATCAATGAGATTTAAGTCTTTTGCAATATATTGTCTAACTCTATCTAATGACTGATTGACAATTTGTTTATCTCCAGCTCCTAAGAGGATTAAGTCTCCATCTTTTGCTTCAGTGATTTTTAAAATATCATCTATATGCTCTTCACTTAAATTATTTTTAATTGCCCCAATAGTCTCAAGCTCATTTCCTTTGACCCTTATAAAGGCCAAACCACCAGCTCCTGCATCTTGAGCTACTTGGAAGATATCACCTCCTGGTTTAATTCTTACGTTGCTAATACTTGAATTACCTCCTTTGACTGTTATGGATTTTATATAACCTCCAGACTGAATTGCCTTGGTGAAAATATTAAATCCAATATCACCTAATACTCCTCCTAAATCTTTTAATAACATTTGATATCTAGTATCTGGTCTATCAGTGCCGTAATTATCCATTGCTGTATGCCATGACATTCTTGGGAAAGAATTATTAAAGTTAATATTTAATACTTCTTTCCATATTTTTTTTATAAGATTTTCATTAAAAGAGATTATTTCTTCTTCACTAATAAAGCTCATCTCAATATCTAATTGCGTAAACTCTGGCTGTCTATCTGCCCTTAAGTCTTCATCACGGAAACATTTTGCGATTTGATAATACTTATCTAAGCCCCCCACCATTAAAAGTTGTTTAAATAGTTGTGGGGATTGAGGTAGAGCAAAAAATTCTCCATTCGAATGACGAGCAGGAACAAGAAAATCGCGAGCGCCTTCTGGAGTTGATTTTGTAAGTAATGGGGTCTCTACTTCTGTAAATCCAAAATTATCAAGAAATTCTCTAGCAATTTTAATAATTTTATGTCTTGTTTTTAAATTTTCTAGTAATTTGCCTCTTCTTAAATCAAGGTATCTATATTTTAATCTGAGTTCCTCTTTTGTATTTTCATAATCATGTATAGATACTGGAAAAGGTAGGTTTTTTTTAATTTGGTTGAGAATTTGCAAATCTTTAACTTTAAGTTCTAACTCTCCAGTACTTAAATTTTTATTTATTGAATCTTTTGGCCTTTCGTTAATAATTCCGCTAACCATTATTACTGTTTCATTTCTTAGAGTTTCTGCCTGTTTAAATAGATCTGCACCATCATCGGGGTTAATTGTTATTTGTAGGAATCCACTATGGTCTCTTAAATCAATAAAAATTACACCACCATGGTCTCTTCTTCTATCTACCCATCCGCATAAATCAACTAATTTACCAATATCTGTATTATTGAGTTCTTCGCAAATTTTGTTTCTCATCTAAGTATGATTTATTTATCAATAACTTATAATAATTCTTTAAGGGTAAATTTAGTTAATAATTTTTTTTATAAAACGCTCTTTTTGTTATAACCCCTTTGAATTTTTTGCCTCTTATTAATATTTGAACTTCATTATTTATTAAGGTATGCGAAGTATTGATGTATGCAAAAGCTATAGCTTGTTGTTTAGTTGGAGACCAACTGCCGCTTGTTATACTCCCAATATTTTCTTCACCTTTAAGAACTGCGCAACCTTTTCTTCCTATTGCTTTCCCTTCTATAGTGAGACCAACTAGCTTTTTTTGAATACCTAATCTTGACTGCTCTTCAAGAAATCTTCTTCCAAAGAAATCGTGATTATTCTCTAGATGTACTAGCCAGCCTAACCCTGCTTCATATGGAGAAGTTTCTTCATTGATGTCTTGACCATAAAGATGCATGCCTGCTTCAAGTCTAAGAGTATCTCTAGCTCCTAAACCACAAGGTGCAACATTTTTGGAAATTGAGAAATCCCATAAATTAATTGCTGCTTTTTTAGATAAAAGTATTTCTAGACCATTTTCCCCTGTATATCCTGTCTTTGAAAAGAAAATTTTTTCTTTAGGCGAAATATGTTCAAAAATTTTATATTCGCATCCAAAGTTAGGGATATGTGAGATCGAAGATTCAATCCATTCTTCAAATAATTCGAATGAGTTTTTTCCCTGTAGTGCTAAAAGTACTTTGTCTTTTTTAAAGTTTGTTATCGAAATTTCATATTTATTTAAATTATTTTTTATCCACTTAAAATCTTCTTCATATCTACTTGCATTAACTATTAATAATAATTCTGATATGTCATTTTCTTGTATGCCAAGATCATAAATTATTAAGTCATCTATTATTCCTCCTTTATCATTGAGCATTACTGTATAAAGCCCCTGACCTTCAGAAAAGGAATATAAATTAGTAGGAAAAAGTTTTTGAATATAATCCTTTGGATTGATTCCCTTTATAGAAATCACCCCCATGTGAGAAATATCAAATAATCCTGCTGATGATCTAACTGATTCATGCTCTTTAATTAATCCTGAAAATGATATGGGCATTTCCCAACCTGCAAAATCCACCAATTTTGCATTGGCTTCAACATATTTTGAATAAAGAGGACTTTTTCGCAAATCCATGAAATATTTAGTTTGTATTTAGTATTTTTACACTGTAGTTTAGAAATTTTTTATTGCATATTTTCTAATGACAAAAAAATCCTCCTGGTTCTGGAGTGCCCGTCCCTGCTAATAAACTGGGATCAAACCAATCTAAATCTATTGTTAAATAGATTGGAGACTTAGCGAATGGTAGAAGAGCTTGTTTTAACTCATGTGCATTTCCGCCTGGACAAAAGTTAACTAATTGGTTGTTGTTATGCATAATTTCAAATTCTTCCTTAGTCCCACTTCTAATTCCTACTTGTAAAATTTTCTTTTCAGGTAGCACTTCTAAGCATCTTTTCATAGTACAAGCATGACTATGTTCATTTCCTATATATGATTCTCTTAAATCTGCATGAGCATCAAGTTGAACCAATATCAAATCTGGATATTTTTTTACTAATGCTTCAATAGCACCTCTTGTAATAGAGTGTTCTCCTCCAAGCATAATAGGACTAAGACGTTTATTAATTAAATAATTTGTTGCTGTTTTAACCGATTCAATAACGGACTTTGAGTCATTTTTATCAATTAGTATTGATCCAAAATCAACATAAATAATATCCTCTAAGTCTTTTTTTATTTTTGGACAATATGTTTCTA
>CACAYX010000026.1 GCA_902536775.1 uncultured Prochlorococcus sp. | reverse complement strand
AGTTTCGCACTAGATACTGCATTGATTAACGAATTAAGTAACATTTATGGCTTAAAGTTGAAAGGTGAATCTACAAGAAAAATATTTAAAAATATATCCATTAATAATTTATGTTTGGGAGTCACTCAAGTCGGCGTCAATACCTCTTTCAACCTAATAAAAAAAGTAATTCTATTAACAGCACCTTTTACTAACGGGCTTTCATTATTACCCTATGGACCCATAGCAATTATTCAAGCAGCAATCGCCGTGTATTCAACAAAAATTCTTGGGAAATTAGCAGCAAAAGAGATATTTATAAGAAGCAAAGCTTCTTTTATAGAGCCTGCGATTATGATCCAAAATATGAATTTTAATGACACAGAGATTTTCAACCACATAAATATTTATTTTTCAAATAGAAATTTTAATAAAAATTTTGTTAGCATTCTGCCTTGAAACTTAAATGGAAAAAAGCATTGCATTATTTGGTACCAGTGCAGATCCACCTACCATTGGACATGAGAAAATATTAGAAGAATTATCCAAAATATATGCTCATACCATTTGTTATGTAAGTAACAATCCGAAAAAAAAGCATAAAGAGGATATCGCAATCCGTAGCCAATTATTAAAAACTCTTATTGAAGATTTAAATGATTATAAAATTTTATTTAATCAAAGTGTCACTAGCAAATGGGCATTAGAGTCGATTAAAAAATGTAAAAAAATTTATGAAATTGATAATTTAGATTTCGTTATTGGGAGTGATTTAATTCAAGATATTTTCTTTTGGAAAAATTTTGAAAAAATTATAAAAGAGGTAAGTTTTTTTATAATTTTAAGAGAAGGTTATCCTGTTGAATCAAATACTCTTAAGATGTTAGAAACTTATAATGTGAAGTTTAAGATTTCTTCCATAAAAATCCCAAACATTTCAAGTTCTAAGTTCAGATTAAATTTTAATTATTCTAATTTACCATCGTCTTTAATAGATTTTGTTAAGAAGAATAATTTATATGAATCCACTAAATTAGTTGAATGAAGTTTTTACTTGCTCAAATTAATCCAGTTGTTGGAGATTTAGAGGGCAATGCAAAAAAAATTCTTTATGCTGCTTCCAAAGCTAGCTTAACTTCTGCTGATTTCGTTCTTACTCCAGAATTGTCATTATGGGGATATCCAGCAAATGACTTACTTCTAAAAAATAATTTAATCAAAAATCAATATCAAATTCTTGACCAATTAGCTTTAGTCATTAATAAAAAATATGGAAACTTGTGTATCACAGTTGGGATAGCTGAGATAATAAATGATTCTTTTTTCCCAAATCTTTATAATTCTATTGCATTGCTTGAGCGCGGTGAGTGGAAAATAATTGCTCGAAAAATTATTCTTCCTACATATGAAGTATTTGATGAAAAAAGATACTTTAGATCAGAAGAAAAAGTTTCCGTATTAACAAAAGAAATGCATAATAAAACTTGGCGAATTGGCTTCACTATATGTGAGGATTTATGGGTCAACAAAAATATAGAAGGTAGAGGAATTCATAAAGAAAATCCTATTTCTGATTTAAAGAAAAAAAAAGTTGATATCTTAGTGAATTTATCGGCCTCCCCATATACCTTCAAAAAGTTAGAGCTAAGATCCAAAGTTTCCAGTTTTGCTGCTAAATATCTTCAAGTACCGCTTATATATGTAAACCAGATTGGTGCAAATGATAATTTAATTTTTGATGGAAATAGTTTTATTCTTGATAAGAATGGATCTAAAATTAAGCAATTGAAATCTTTTTCAGAAGACCTCTCAAGTTGGCATATTGAGCAAACAATACCGGAGCAAAAAGAATTTGAACAATCTGAAATATCATCAATTTTTGATGCATTAGTACTTGGGGTTAGGGATTATGCTCAAAAATGCGGTTTTAAAACAGCTTTAATTGGACTAAGTGGTGGCATTGATTCAGCACTAGTTTCAGCAATTGCGACAGCTGCTCTTGGCAGTAATAATATTTATTGCGTCTCAATGCCCTCAAAGTGGAGCTCATCCCATTCAAAAAGTGATGCAAAAGATTTAGCAAGGAGATTAAAAATAAATTTCAATAGCATCCCAATTGAAAGCCTAATGAATTCTTTTGAAGAATCTTTTATAAAAACCATATCTTTCGAGATGGCTGAAATAACAAATCAAAATATTCAATCAAGGATCAGAGGAACGCTTCTGATGGCTTTAGCAAATCAAGAAAAGCATTTATTATTGTCAACAGGAAATAAATCAGAGCTAGCTGTAGGATATTGCACACTTTATGGTGATATGAATGGGGGATTATCGGTAATTGGGGATTTATATAAAACTAATGTTTTTAAATTATGCAATTGGCTTGATAGTGAAGAATCAATAAATCATAGAAAGTCATATATGTTAGATACTAATGTAAATATAATTGGAGAAAATATCCGCACGAAAGCTCCAAGTGCCGAATTAGGTCCTGATCAATTAGATACTGATTCTCTCCCTCCTTATTCTATTTTAGATAAAATTCTTAAAGGAATTATTGAAGATAAAAAAGATTTACCACAGCTAGAAGAAGATGGTTATAAAAAAGATTTAATTTTAAAAATTATCTCACTCATAAAAAAAGCGGAATTCAAAAGAAAGCAAGCTCCTCCAATCCTAAAACTGAGCAGTCAATCATTAGGAAGTGACTGGAGAGTTCCCATAGCAATATCTTATTAATCACCATAAAAACACTGTTGGATTTTTTTTAAAGGCCGTTTAACTGAATCAAGATTGATACCTTTTTTGATAGCAAGAATTATGCCTGCAGCTTCTAAATAATTATCCACTTCAAAAAGATTAGGATAATCATAAAACTCATTTGTCACTTTTAATGTATTTTGATTTTTTACAGAGATAATATTTAAACCTTTTTCAATCCCTGCTAGTACTGCTTCTCCACCTAGTGCTCCATTAGGAACAACAATAGATTCAATCTGATCAGGGTGTAGTGAGATTGATTCATTTTTAGCGGGCAATTCAACAATGTCAGGTGCATTGCTTAACCCAATAAGTACTGAAGGTAAAAAGGTGAATCCTATTTCTTCTGCAGCTGCACGAGGATCTAAATTCTCATTCAATTCAATTGGATTTAAAGCAGGTGCGTGAGCACAGGGAACTTTTAAAAATTTGCTAATCAAATGACTTATAACTGCTTCGACTCCAGAAATAGGATCAACCCCTTTCCCATCACGATATATATTTGTCTCTAAAGAATCTGAATCATCTGGAAATTTTGCCACAATTGCTATTGCCGTAACTCCTTTTTCTATTAAACATTTTCCAGCATCAATTAAAGCATCAGGATTTTCAATTATGCCACCACTGATTTTTGAAGAATCTGGATCAATAACTATGTTTAATGGCTTTTTTGTAATCACATAAGAATAAATATTAATACCTAAAGTAGAAACACATGCATCAGCAACTTGTAAATGTCTAACTAATATTTCTTTTTCAATGGCTGAATCAAAAATTATTCCAATTTTCTGTTGCTTTACCCTTTTTAAACCGATTTCTCCTTTAGCAAGTCGATCTAAACTATAACCCTCAACATAAAAAATATTTTTATCTTTTTCAGAAAGAGTGCCGCCATTCATAACATTTGGATGAGTAATTAAACATCCACTTGCCGATGCTAATAATTTAGCGGTCGGCAGTGCATCCCCAGCAAAACCTCCTACTTCGCAACCAATACCAGTTGGAACAATAAATATTGTTGGTGAATTTTCCATTATTAAAAATATTTCAATTTATATTTTTTAATTAGCTAAGACAGCTTTAATTTTAAGTTTTTTTGTTCCAAAAGAGTCAATAGAATTTTGAATATCAACAATTGACCATCGAATTAAATCACCTTTTTTTTCTAAATTTGCAATGATGAATTTCCTTAAATTTTTTAATTTTATTGAAACTGGCCAATCTAAATAATAATCAACTGAATTTAATTTCATTTTTGATATTTACCAAATTGATCATTATATAAATCATCTTCGACATCTTTACCAATAACAATATTTAAATCTGACTTAGGATATGCCACACATAAGAGTGCAAAGCCTTTTTCCCTTAAATCATCATTTAATCCCATCGCATCCTCTTGATCTAAAGATCCTTCCAATATCATGGATGCACAATCTGTACAAACTCCTGAACAACAACTACTTGGTAAATCTATTCCATTCTTTTTGGCCGCTGAAATAATATCTTGATCATCAGAACATAAAAAACTAAAAGTCTTTTGCTCAAATTGAACTTTGATATTGTATTCAGGCATATCCTAAATCTAATTACTAAACTGCTGAACCTCCTACAACTTCTAATATTTCTTGGGTAATAGCTGCTTGTCTGGCTTTGTTATAGGTTAGATTCAAAGTACTTGCTAATTCTTTAGCATTATCACTCGCATTATTCATGGCGGTCATCCTGCAGGCTAGTTCTGAAGCTGCTGACTCTTGAAGAGCTCTTAGTACCTGATTCTGTAAATATAATGGTAATAAAGCATCTAATAGTTGATCAGGACTTTGTTCAAAAACAATATCTGATGGTAATTTCTCTGAATCACTTTTTTCAATATTTGATTTTTCAACAAGTAACTTACTATCTTTTGTAGTCAACCTAAAAATTTCATCGTTTTCCTCAGCAATTCCTTGAGGGTCAAGTGGCAATAGTGTTTGAACGACAGGCGCGCAGCTAACTAAAGTAATGAATTTCGTGTAAATAATTTCCACCCTATCAGAATTTTCTGAAAGAAATTCAGCTAAAATCTCATTTGTAACTCCTTCAGAGTCCTTGACTGTGGGTACTTGTTCTAGTTCTTTGAAAGTACTTTTAATTACATATCTATCCTTTCTATTTTGAAAATATCCAATAGCTTTCTTCCCTACCAAAATTAAATTTGGCTGATAACCTTGTTTGACTAATTCTGCATATCTTATTTCCACCTTTTTTATAATATTTGTGTTGTAACCACCGCATAAACCTCTATCCGCAGTTATACAAACCAAGGAGATTCTCTTTACCTCTCTCTTGGATAATAGAGGGGAGTCGACAGCCTCAAATTGTACTCTAGATTGAATATTTTCTAAGACTCGTGCAAGTTTATCTGCAAAAGGTCTACTTTTAAGAACTTGATCTTGAGCTCTCCTAACTTTTGCAGCTGCAACAAGTCTCATAGCCTCCGTTATTTTTCTTGTATTTTTAACGGAAACGATTCGATCTCTAATCTCTTTAAGATTTGCCATGGTATCTCCTAAATAAATTTAAACTGTGGCAAGCATTGATGATTTAACTTCATTTATCACTTCTTTTAGTGTCGCTTCTAATCCATCATTTAATTTCTTTTCTTTAAGAATCTCTTCTATAAATTCCGCTTTATTTAACTTCAGGTATTCCCTAAGTTCAGTTGCAAATTTAGTAACATCTTCAACTGGAACCTCATCAATTAGGCCTTTAACTCCTGCATAAACAACTGCAACTTGTTCTGCAAGGTTCAATGGAGAGAATTGAGGTTGCTTTAATAACTCTCTAAGTCTTTTGCCTCGTTCAAGTTGTTGCTGAGTTGCTTCATCAAGATCAGATGCAAATTGGGAAAAAGCAGCTAGTTCATCAAATTGTGCGAGTTCTAATTTTAAAGTTCCAGCAATTTTTTTAATTGCTTTTGTCTGAGCGGCTCCTCCAACACGGCTTACAGAAATACCAACATTAATAGCTGGTCTTAATCCTGAGTTAAATAAATCTGCACTCAAGAAAATTTGTCCATCTGTAATTGAAATAACATTAGTTGGGATGTAAGCCGAAACGTCCCCTGCCTGAGTTTCAATAATTGGAAGTGCTGTCATAGAACCGCCTCCCATAGCATCAGAAAGTTTTGCTGCTCTTTCTAACAATCTACTGTGTAAGTAGAAAACATCTCCTGGATAAGCCTCTCTTCCTGGTGGTCTTTTTAAAAGAAGAGACATTTGTCTATAAGCCTGAGCTTGTTTTGTTAGATCATCATAAATAACAAGTGTTGCTTTACCCTGGTACATAAAATGTTCAGCAATTGCCGCACCGGTGTAAGGTGCTAAGTACTGTAAAGCAGCTGGTTCAGAGGCTCCTGCACTAACTACGACTGTATAATCTAGAGCTCCTCTCTCTCTTAAGACCTCTACGATGTTTGCTACTGATGCTGACTTCTGACCAATAGCTACGTAAACACAAACTACGTCTTGACCTTTTTGGTTGATTATTGTGTCAATAGCAATCGCAGATTTTCCAGTTTGTCTATCACCAATAATTAATTCTCTTTGACCTCTTCCAACAGGAATCATTGCATCAATAGATGTGATACCTGTTTGCATTGGTTCATGCACTGATCTTCTCTTTATTATTCCAGGAGCCATTTCTTCAATCAATCTAGTATCACTTGTTGGAATTTCCCCTTTCCCATCTATTGGTTGTCCGAGAGGATTAACAACTCTCCCCTGCATTGCTTCACCAACTGGAACAGATGCGATTTTACCTGTGGACTTAACGTTACTTCCTTCTTGGACACCAAGTGCCTCTCCCATTAAAACGGCTCCAACATTATCATCTTCGAGATTTAAAGCTATACCTTCGGTGCCATCCTCAAATTCCAATAATTCACCTGCCATGACCTGATCTAAGCCATATATTCTTGCAATGCCATCACCGATTTGCAGAACAGTTCCTACATTGCTAACACTTACAGATTGGTCATAATCAGTTATTTGTTGTTTTAAGATTGAACTGATTTCATCAGGGCGTATAGATACCATGGATTTAAGAATTTAAGGTTGATTTAAAAGTTACTTGGAAAGAGATAAGCCAAGTTTTCTTATTTGTGAAGCAAGAGAAGCATCAATTACTTTTGATCCTACACTGGCGACGAAACCACCAATAAGAGATGGGTCGATTTTAGTTACAAGTTCTAATTTTTCTGTTCCAGCAATATTGATGATTTTTTTGGTAATTAAACCTTTCTGTTCATCAGTAAGCTCTACTGCAGAAGTAACAGTTGCCAAAGCAATATTACTATTTTCTCGGTAAATCTCTAAAAACCTATCAAGAATTGAAGTAAGGATTCCAATTCTTTGCCTATCGGCTAATAATTTTAAGAAATTCAGTAAAGAAGAATTAACCTTATTTGAAAAAATTTCAACAATGATTTTCTTCTTAGCATCTGTTTCTAAAATGGGAGAGGATAGTGCCTTCTCCAATTCAGGGGAATCATTTATTAATTCCAAGAGTTGTTTAACCTCAGAAACCATCTCTTCAGTTTGCGAATTTTCATTCACAACTTGAAGTAATGCCTCTGCATATGGTGTAGTAACTGAATTTAAAAGTGGCATTAGTTCACCTCAATATTGTTAATTGATTGAGTTACCAAATTTTCTTGTTTTGTTTTATCAAGTCGATTTGGGAGAGAATCTAGAGCTTTTTTAATTGCCAGTTCAACAGCTTCTTTTCGAAGTTGAGAAATTGCTCTGGATGCTTCAGAGCTCTCATCAGAGATTGCACTTTGTTTAATTCGTGCCATCTCCTCTATCGCTTTTTTCTCACTTTCCATTCTGATTGATTCAGATCTTTTCAGGGAATCTGCTTTTATTTGAGAAGCTTTTTCTTCTGCTGAAGATAAGTCTTTCTTCGCCTTTTCTAAAGCTTGAGTTGCATTTAGGAGTCGATCTTCAGCATCTTTTAATTCAAGAAGGATTCCTTCTCTCCTTTTTTGAAGCATTTTACCTAGGAAACCAGGCAAAAATTTATAAAGACCGAAAACTACTACAGCCCAATTAAGGATATTAGTTTCGAATAAATTGAAGTTCAATCCAAAACCTTCTGTAGCTAAAAGAGTTAAATTCATTTTTCTAGAATCAATCTATTAACAATAAGTTCGCTTAGATCATCAGCCTGTTTAGAAAGTTGATCACGAGCAGCAGACGTCTGACTTTCAATTTCTAGTCTTGCTTTTTCTTTTGAAGCATTTGCTTCATTATTGGCAAGTTCTAGTGCTTCTTTATAGAGCTTGTCAGACTCATTCTCAGCTTCACTCACAATTCTTTGGGCTTCTGTACGAGCAGTTTGAAGCTGAGTTAATAAATCAGCTTCTAATTTTTTAACCTCAGAAAGTTTATTTTTGGCCTCAATAATATTATTACTTACAAACTTTTCTCTTTTTTCTACAACATTGCCAACAGGCTTAAAAAAGAGAGAATTTAATATGTAAGTAAGTGCAACTACTTGTATCGCCATTAGTGGCAAAGTGGCATTTATATCAAATAATCCACCTTCTGTAGCACCAAAAAAATTAAAGGCCAACATATGTTTTAGTTGAAGTTAAAAAATTTAATTTAAATATTGCTAATAAGGATTAGAAGCAATATTAACTTTTAGGAAAAAGGATTCGCAAAAAGTAGTACTAAAGCCACAACTAATCCGTAAATTGTTAATGACTCCATGAAAGCGAAAGATAAAAGAAGAGTTCCTCTGATTTTACCTTCAGCTTCTGGCTGACGGGCAATACCCTCAACAGCACCTTGAGCTGCGTTACCTTGTCCAAGACCTGGGCCAATAGCACCTAGACCAACTGCTAAACCAGCAGCTACAACTGATGCAGCGGAAGTAATCGAATCCATAATTTTGAAATAAAGAGCTTAATACTTTTGATAATCTTTGTTGTCATACACGCTTGGACATCCTTTGTTGTAAGAATGGGTCTGATATTTTCAGACCTACGCGATTAGATATTTTGCCAGATTACAGACCCTTTGTAAAAGAGTCTGAATGTATTGGAAGACAGCTAGTGATGTTCTTCAACAGCTTCTCCAATGTAGTAGGCCGCTAGAGTTGCAAAAATCAATGCCTGAATTGCGCTAGTAAATAATCCTAGGAACATAACAGGTATTGGTAGAATTAGCGGAACTAAAAAGACTAGAACACCAACAACAAGTTCATCAGCCAAAATATTTCCAAATAGCCTGAAAGAGAGTGATAAAGGTTTCGTAAAGTCCTCTAGAATTTTGAAAGGAAGCATAATAGGAGTTGGGTGAACATAATATTCGAAGTATCTCCAACCCTTATTGCTCAAACCTGCATAGAAATAAGAAAGTGAAACCAATAAAGCCAAGGCTATAGTTGTATTAATATCTGCAGTAGGTGCTCCTAATTCTCCACTTGGTAACTTAATCAATCTCCAAGGAATTAAAGCTCCGCCCCAATTACTAACAAATACGAATAAAAATAAAGTACCTATAAATGGCATCCAATCTCTATATACTTTTTCACCTATTTGCGTCCTAGCGAGATCTCTTATGTAATCCCAGAGGAACTCAAGCAAGTTTTGAAGGCCTTTAGGATCATTTTCCATTTTTTTAGTTCCTAAGGAAATAAAAACTAATAAAGCTCCTAATAAAATCCAAGATGTTAAAAATACCTGCCCATGAAGTCTGATATTTCCAATTTGCCAATAAAGATGTTGACCAACTTCTAATGCTGCAAAATTTGTTAGCAAGGAATTAAAAAACATTTGTTTTGAAAAAAAATTTACTTAAGAACGAGAAAAATAAAGAATTAGTGAAGGCTTATAAATGAAAAAACCTATCATTGCAGGAAAAATATCCAAAGATCCTAGCTTGCTTGCAAAAATAAAGAGGCAAACTGGAACTAATAGTTGCAATTTTGATACACCTGATGATTCTCTACCAAGTTTCCCTATACTTTTGGCAAGCAAACGTAGGTAAAAAATGCCGGCAATTGCACCTATAAAAATACTAAAACCAAAAGTAAAACCAAGAAAAATTCCAGTTATTGACGCTAATAAAATAGAAACAATAAAAGTAATTACAAAAATTTTTAGTTGCAATTTTGTGTATTCATCATTTGAAGAAAGCAAATTATCTATTTGATTGGCAATGCCAGATTTACTTTCTTTGATGATCGAATTATTCAGGGATTGAGGAAGTTGAACATTCTCATTAGAAGGATGCTCAAGTTTTTTTCTATTTGAGTCCACTGATGTGAACATAGTTTAGAAACCCTCTCTAAATGGTTTTAAGTAAGTATATAAACTCACGGAATCTATCACGGAGAGGTGACTTTTAGCTAGTTTTTTTCTATAAAAAATTAATTCTTAAGATTTATCATGAATCTATAAACCCATTTTTTACTTTATTCTTTAAAAATAAAATTTATGAAAAGTCATTTTTATTAATTGCTTTAACACTTTAAAACGTTAATAAAAGACTTGGCAAAATCTCAATTAAACGTCTCAATAGTACATATACATCAAAAAAATTGGAGATAAGTCAAGAAAAAATTAAATATAAAAGAATTTCTAAAAGAAAAAAAACCTTTAGTTCTAACTATAAAAAAAATCTAAGCAATTTAACAGATTCTATATTTCCATTACCTTGGACGATATGGCCTTATGAGGCAAAAATCCTCATTGTCCTCATTGGAATTTGGTCAATATTAGGAATATGCATACTAGGATCATCAAGTTGGTGGGTAGCTAGTAGGGAAATGGGACATTGGGCTTATTTCCTTAAAAAACAAATCATTTGGACAATTCCAGGAATTGGTCTTTTTTATTTCGTTCTTAATACAAACATCAGAAATCTTTTAAAGTTTTCAAGAATTATTTTTTATATTTTATTCTTTCTGATTTTCCTTACCAATTTTACTGGATTTATAGTTAATGGATCTTCAAGATGGCTAGTGCTTGGCAGTTTACGTCTGCAGCCATCTGAATTAATTAAACCTTTTCTAATTCTAGAAGCTTCTAATCTTTTCGCACATTGGAATCTAGTAAAGAATGATAAAAAATTAATTTCAATAATATCCTTTGGTTTATTAATTTTATTAATACTAAAACAGCCTAATTTAAGTACTGCTTCATTAACTGGAATTCTTCTTTGGGTAATGGGTTTATGTGGAGGAGTAAAACTTAGCTCTCTTTGCTCATTTGCTTCAATAGGGTTCATTGCTGGATGTATCAGCATCCTTAATAACGAATATCAAAAACTTAGAGTTACTTCATTTATAAATCCTTGGAAAGATCAACAAGAAAATGGATTTCAATTGGTTCAGAGTTTATTAGCTATAGGTTCAGGTAGTCTATTTGGAAAAGGTTTTGGACTATCCATACAAAAATTACAGTATCTACCGTTTATGTATACAGATTTTATTTTTGCCATTTTTGCGGAAGAATTTGGTTTATTGGGGTGTACTTTATTCTTAGGATTTTTAGCAGTATTCTCTTATATAAGCCTAAGAATTAGTCTTAAGTGCAGGAACAACTATACAAAATTAGTTGCTATCGGATGTGGTGTATTGTTGACAGGTCAATCAATAATGCATATTGCTGTAGCAACCGGTTCAATGCCTACTACAGGCTTACCACTACCCTTCATTAGTTATGGTGGCAATTCATTGATAGCTTCTTTTTTTATTGCAGGGATGTTAGTGAGATGTTCATTAGAGTCAACAGGTTTGATTGGTATGATTAGTACACGAAAGACTCTTAATTAGTTAGAATTTAAAAGATTTAACCCAAGCTATCGAATCATTTAATTTAGTTATTTCAGAATTATCTCAAAGGGGTAATCTGCTTATGCAGAATGGTCTTAATAGTCCTGGTCCATTTACTATATTTTTGGTTTTCAGCGCAGGACTTTTAACAAGTCTTGGACCATGTTCATTATCATTACTTCCAGTGACAATTGCTTATATAGGAGGAACAGAGAAAAATAAATTTAAACTTATTAGTTTTTCAGGAGGAGTAGTTTTTTCGCTTGTTGCACTGGGGGCTGCAAGTGGGTTCTTAGGTAAAATATACGGGCAAATTCCAGCTTATTACACTTCGATTGTTGCCTTTATAGCAATAATAATGGGTTTAAATTTACTAGGAATTTTAAAGTTTCAGTTCCCGAATGGACCTGACTTGAAAATAATTGAAGATAAAATACCAACATTTATAGCACCTTTTGCCATAGGAACTACTTTTGGACTAGCTTCTTCACCTTGCATTACTCCAGTTTTAGCAACTCTTCTAGCTTGGGTATCGCAAGCTAAAAACCCTATAATCTCAATTATTTTTTTATTTTTCTTTGGAATAGGCCAAGTAACCCCATTAATCGTTGCAGGAGCTACTGCAGAAAACTTAAAAAAATTTTTAGAGCTTAGAAAATTTAGTCAAATAATTCCTACCTTAAGTGGGATATTTTTAGTAGCACTAGGATTATTAAATTTATTTTCGAATTGGATTTAAATGATTATTTTTAAGAATCTAATTTTAAAAATATCAAGTTTAAGATTCGCCATATCACTTATAATCTTCATAGCTATTGCCAGTGGCATAGGTACTTTTATACCTCAAGATAATCATAATAAATTTTATATTGATAATTTCGATAGAGCTCCCATTTTTGGATTTTTAGATGGAGAAAAAGTCTTAATACTTCAATTGGATCATATATATACAAGCTTTTGGTTTTTATTAACATTAATTCTTCTTTGCATTTCTCTAGCAGCTTGTAGTTTCAGGAGGCAAATTCCTTCATTAAAAGCTTCATTAAAATGGATTGAATATAAGAGCGAAAAAAAATTTAGCAAACTGCAACTAACGACAAGTCATCCAATTAATCAAGATGGAGAACATATATCAAAAGTAGATTTATTACTTAAAAAAAAAGGATGGAAAACATACAAATTTAATAATCATATTTCTGCAAGAAAGGGGTTAATTGGAAAAATCGGTCCTTTGGTTGTACATATCGGATTAATAGTCTTACTTATAGGTTCAGCATATGGAAGTTTTACAAGTCAATCAAAAGAACAATATTTACTGCCTGGAGAAACTTTAGATCTTGTTAATGAGAGCACAAACTCAAAAGCCAATATACAATTAGTCGATTTTTCTATAGAACGTGAAAGTGATGGTGTGCCCAAACAGTTTATTTCAAAATTAAATTTTTCTTCTGAAGATCTAAATTTAAATGAAATAAAAACAACCAAAGTTAATAACCCAATCAGGTTTAAAGGATTAACTATTTATCAAGCAGATTGGGCAATATCAAATGTTGTTTTAGAAATAGATAATATCCTTTATCAATTACAATTAAAAGAGATTCCAGAAATCGGTAGTCAAGTTTGGGGAGTTTTAGTTGAATTAGGATCTGAGACTAAAAAAAATTTCCTTTTAACAATAGATAATGAAAATGGTCCACTTAAAATTTCGAATATAGAAAATTTTTCCGGGAATAATCTCTATATCAATGACGATCCTTTAGAAGTTAACTCTTCAAAAGTATCTCTGAAAAAAATAATCCCCAGCAGTGGATTAATAATTAAAAATGATCCGTCTATTCCATTTATTTACTTTTCTTTTATCTTAATAATTTTTGGAACAATAATAAGTCTTATACCTACTAACCAATTATGGATTCTGGTAAATAAAGAATCAAAAAAGTTATCTATTGGAGGCCTGAGTAATAAAAATCTAGTTGGTTTTAAAAAAGAATTTTTTAAATTATCAGACGAAATAAAAAATTTTTAATTTCTTTTCTGCCCACTAAAAATATCTAACTGCATAGAAACATTCCCTCTGGGGTTAAATGCAGCATTTAAATGTATCCAGTGAGGTGAACCTTCATTCACTAAATCATCCATAATTCTATTCACAACTTCCTCATGTGATATTTTTATATCCCTAAAATTATTAATATAAAGCTTTAAAGACTTCAACTCATAGACTTTCAAGTTAGGCTGATAAATAATATTTAGCTTTGCAAAATCTGGATAACCAGAAAAGGGGCACTTACATGTAAATTCAGGTAACTGAATAGAAATTTCATAAATTCTTTTCTTATTTGGATTATCGAAACAAATTATTTTTGATTCTTCAATAATTCTTTCACCATATAGCGGTCTTTGAGTCGAATCTTCTAATTTATCGGTACTCATTTTTAGTAGGACTTTTTTACTAAACCTATATAAAAAATATATATTAAAGATAAAATTCGCAAAAGTATTAAAAAATCTAAGTATTACAAATGACTAAGTCACAAGCTGTTAAATCTTAATTTTGTATCAATAATAACATTCATAATGTCGTTTAAAAGGGTTATATGTGTTTAGTTCAATCAAAACTAATGGACATTTGTTTGATAACTATTGATAACAACTTAAATAAATCCTTACAACCAAAAAGCGCAAGTGGAATGTTATGGCTTCAAACACACTTTGAGAATAATCAGTGGGAAGCGTTGTCAAATAGTACAGTAATAATTTCCGAAGAAAATTCCCAATTATTAATTGAAGACGCCACGAATGCAGGACTTAATATTAAATGTTTTTCTGATATTTCAATGTTGGATGTTTTCCCAAAAAACAATTAAAATAATAGTATTCAATCTTTAATCATGAAGAAAATTGAAGCAATCATACGTCCATTTAAGCTGGAGGATGTAAAAATTGCATTAGTAAACTCTGGTATCGTTGGAATGACAGTTAGTGAAGTCAGAGGTTTTGGAAGGCAAAAAGGACAAGTAGAAAGATATAGAGGATCAGAATTTACTGTTGAATTCCTTCAAAAACTCAAAGTAGAAGTTGTCGTAGAAGATGAAAAGGTTAATTCAGTCCTAGATGCGATTGCTGAAGCAGCAAAAACTGGAGAGATAGGTGACGGAAAAATATTCATCACATCAATTGATTCTGTTGTAAGAATTAGAACTGGAGATAAAGATGAAGAAGCTCTTTAATTCAAAGAGTTTCTTTCACTAAATTTTGTATATATTCACTATTAATCCTTTTATTTGATTGACTTCCTAAGGTCATCCAAGCTAGATATTCATGATTTCCAGCAGGACCTACTAGCGGAGAAGCTATCAAATTCTTTATATTCCACTGGAAATTCTTAGCAGAATGAATAACAGACTCTATAGCCTCAGTATGAAATTTAGGATTGCGAACGACACCACCTTTACTAACTTTATCTTTACCTACCTCAAATTGGGGTTTAATTAAAAATATTCCCTCAATACAATCTCCTTCTAATAAATTCCCAATAGATTTAAAAACTAACTTTAATGAAATAAAAGACAAATCAGCAACCACAAAATTTGGTAATTCATCACTTCTAGATAAAAGATCATTAGGTTTTAAATTTCTAATATTAGTTCGTTCAAAAAGTATGACTTTTGGGTTATTTCTAATCTTCCATGCAGTCTGTCCATAACCAACATCTATCCCATAAACTAACTTTGCTCCTTTTTGCAATAAGCAATCAGTAAATCCCCCAGTAGAAATTCCTGCGTCAATACATATTTTATCTTTTACTTTAATTTCAAGTTTTTTAAATGCTTCCAATAATTTTTCGCCGCCCCTTGATACAAACATAGGCTCGGAATCAATAAAAAATTCAGATCCAATTAATACTTGTTGTCCAGGTTTATCCAATACTTTCCCATTGATATCTTTAACCTTGCCCGCAAGAATTAAACCTTGGGCTTTTTGACGAGTTTCACATAAACCTTTATTTATAAGATAAAGGTCTAATCTACTTTTTTTAATCATCTATTAATCAATAAAAAAGACTGAATAATAAACTTTTACAAGATTAAGATCCAAATTCTTTAATACCTTTCAATTTTAAATTAGAACTAAAAAATTACCCATATTTAACGAAAGGAATAAATGCAAAAATTTTTATATTTAAGCTTTCTTTATTAGCCAGAAAAACGTTACATAAGAAAATAATAATTAGGCAAATATGTTCAATGGCAAGTACATCTTTAACGTATAGGGCAATAATTCGATTTTGGTTATAAAGTTTAAATTGATAATTAATAAAAATTGTGATCGAGCGTTACACATTACCCGAAATGGGGAAAATCTGGACTGAAAGCGCAAAATTCCAGAGTTGGCTTAAAGTTGAAATAGCTGCATGTGAAGCAAATTTTTCCCTAGGGAAAATTCCCGAGAATGCCATGAAAGAGATACGTTCAAATGCAAAGTTTGATGAATCTAGAATTACAGAAATTGAGAAAGAGGTTAAACATGATGTCATAGCATTTCTTACAAGCGTTAATGAATTTGTAGGAGACTCTGGGAGATACATACATGTCGGTATGACCAGTAGTGATGTACTTGATACTGGCTTATCTCTTCAGTTAAAAGATTCTTGCGAATTATTATTAGAAGAAATTGAGAACCTAGAAAATGAAGTCAGATTATTAGCAAGAAAGCATAAAAATACATTAATGATTGGCAGATCTCATGCAATTCATGGGGAGCCAATTTCCTTCGGTTTTAAACTTGCTGGATGGTTAGCTGAAATAATCAGGAACAAAAAAAGATTGTTAACTCTGAAAGAATCTGTAGCAATCGGACAAATAAGTGGTGCAATGGGAACTTACGCTAATACGAATCCCAAAGTAGAACAAATAACTTGTGATTTACTCGGCTTAAAACCTGATACAGCAAGTACACAGGTTATATCGAGAGACAGACATGCAGAATATGTACAAACTATTGCACTTGTTGGTGCTTCTCTGGATAGATTCGCAACTGAAATAAGAAATTTACAAAGAACTGATGTTTTAGAAGTTGAGGAGGGGTTTACGAAAGGGCAAAAAGGAAGTTCTGCCATGCCTCATAAAAGAAATCCCATTCGAAGTGAAAGAGTAAGCGGTCTAGCAAGAATTTTGAGGAGTTACGTCTTAACAGCACTGGAAAATGTTCCACTTTGGCACGAAAGAGATATAAGTCATAGTTCAAATGAACGTATCATGTTACCTGACGTATCAATCTGTTTGCATTTTATGCTTAGGGAAATGAAAGATATAGTAGGCAATTTGGCAGTTTATCCAAAAAATATGCTCAAAAATTTAAATATATATGGAGGTGTAATCTTCAGTCAGAAAGTTTTACTTTTGCTTGTAGAGAAAGGCTTATCTAGAGAAAAAGCATATAGCCTAGTACAAAAAAATGCGCATCATGCCTGGAATACTCAGGATGGTAATTTCAAACAAAATATAGAGAGAGATAATGAAATAATGAATTTTATTGATCAAAGTGACTTAGAAGAATGTTTTAATCCTTCAATTCATCTTAATAATTTAAGTGTAATATGGGAGAAGTTAGGTATCTAAGATTACTGAAAACCTTAACTAAGTTAGACCAGTGTTTTCAGAGGAATAATGACAAAAAACTTTAGGATTGAAAAAGATAGTATGGGAACAATAGAGGTTCCCATCCAAGCTTTGTGGGGTGCTCAAACACAAAGATCGATAATAAATTTTTCTATTGGAGAAGAATTAATTCCAATTGAGTTAATTTATTCACTCACACTCATAAAAAAAGCTGCTTCTATTGCGAATTTCAATTTAGGGTTAATAGATAAAAGAAAAAAAGATTTAATTGTAGAGGCATGTACAGAAATACTTGATGGCCTTCATGATTCACAGTTTCCCCTAAAGGTTTGGCAAACAGGTAGTGGCACGCAAACAAATATGAATGTAAATGAGGTAATTTCAAATATTGCAGCATTAAAAACAAATTCAGAGCTTGGTAGTCATCAACCAATTCATCCAAATGATGACGCAAATAAATCTCAGTCAACTAATGATATTTTTCCTGCTGCTATTCAAATATCTGTTGTTAATGAAATAATCAAAAATTTAGTTCCAACGATAAGAGAACTAACCAAAATTCTTGATAAAAAAAGTGAAGAATGGAAAGACCTTATTAAGATAGGAAGAACCCATTTTCAAGATGCAGTGCCCCTTACTCTTGGGCAAGAAATATCAGGATGGTCAGAGCAACTTAAAGATGCTGAGAATGCAATTATTATGAGTCTTAGTGAATTGTATTTCTTACCTCTGGGAGGAACTGCAGTTGGTACAGGGATTAATTGTCCAAAACGATTTTGTGAAGAGTCTATAAAATCAATTTCTGATGATACTAATCTGACGTTCTATAAATCAAAAAATAATTTTTCTATCATGGCCTCGCATGATCGTCTAGCTCAAGTAATGAGTCAGATAAAAATATTAGCAGGTGCATTATTTAAAATTTCAAATGATATAAAAATTCTATCTTCTGGTCCAAGATCAGGAATATATGAATTAATTATCCCTCAAAATGAACCTGGAAGTTCTATCATGCCGGGTAAAGTGAATCCAACTCAATGCGAAGCCTTATCAATGGTTTGCACTCAGATAATGGGTCTTGAATATGCAGTTTCAATGGCAAATTCTAGCGGCACTTTACAGATGAATGAATATAAGCCTCTCATTGGATTTAATATTCTTACAAGTTTAAAATTACTTAAAAATGCTATAGAAAACTTCAGAATAAAATTAGTTAATGGGATGAAACCTAATCAAAAGCAAATGAAGTTTAATTTAGAAAATTCACTAATGTTAGTTACTGCAATAGTGCCAAAAGTTGGTTATGAAAAAGCAGCTGAAATTTCAAACCTTGCGTTCAAAGAATCATTAAATTTAAAAGAGGCAACACTTAAATTAGGTTATTTAAACGAAGATGAATTTGATGAAGCAATGAATATCAATTCAATGATTTGATTAAAAAAATTTAAGAATTATTGTCAATTCTTTTTGTTGCAGGATTAATATCTTCAGAGACTTTTATAAGATCATTAGATTCAGAAACAGGAAAACGATTAATAGCTTTTAATGCAAGCTTTGCTTTGCTTTTTAATTTATTACTAACACCAATACAGTATTGCACTTGAGAAAGGACATCAATTGATCTTCTAATAATCCTCACTACATCACCTTCGTCTAATGAAGTATTAAAAACCAAATCTTTCCATTTTTTTCCTCTTGCCCATTCAGAAATTATTCCAGTCAACTCTGT
>CACAYX010000025.1 GCA_902536775.1 uncultured Prochlorococcus sp. | reverse complement strand
TCTCCATCTTCTCCGTAGATTATATCTTCTCCTTTCCAGCCATAAATTTTATCATTACCTTCTCCTCCATAGATTTCATCATCTCCATCTTTTCCATAAAGTTTATTATCTCCAGAATTTCCAGTAATTTTATTGTCTAGAGAATTACCATGCGCATTAATATGATCTGTACCTGTAAGGAAAATTTTTTCTATGTCTGATTTTGCAGTGTAATCAGAATCAGAGTATGCTGATTTATTATTGTTGATTGTAATTTCTAGAGCAGAAGAAGAATCTGATGTATTACCTACAGAATCGGTTGCTGTTGCGGTTAATGAATAACTACCGTCAGAAAGTGCAACAGAAGGAGTGATGGAGAATGCTCCATTACTATCTGCAGTGGCAGTGGCTAAAGAAGAAGAGCCATTAAATAATGTGACGGTAGAACTTGCTTCTGCTGTTCCAGTAATTGTCGGAGTGGAGTCGTTAGTAGATGAAGACGTTGATAAGGATGTTGGGGCATCCGGTGCTGTTGAATCAATAGTTATGGAAAGAGCAGAGGAAGAAGAAGAAGTATTACCTACAGAATCGGTTGCTGTTGCGGTTAATTCATAACTCCCATCATTGAGAGTTGATGAAGTAATAGAAAAAACACCATTACTATCTGCTGTAGCAGTACCTAAGTTTGTCCTAAAGCTGTCACCCATTAAACTATGGTTGGAACATTGGTAATACAAAGTTTCTGGTGTACTTTTTGTTATCTGTATCTGTGTATATGAATCATCAGAACCTGGAGTCCCACTGGTGGTTACATTCTCTGTATAAGAATTGGCCTTACTTGCATCAAGATAGAAGACTAAAGGATGATTTGAGTTGGTTGGATCTGATTGATCAAATTTATAAGTATTACCTGGCGTTAAAGATAAATAAGGAGTAAAACTTCCGTCAATTTTATAACCATAGTTTGATCCAGAACCATAAGAACTATGAGCTGATGTTTTAGCTTCTACTATTACTTCATATGTAATTGTTTGGTTATCAGAAACAGAGCCGTTGTATAAGATTACAGAACTGCCAGCCTCTGCAAGACCAGTTATGGTTATTGCATTATCACTTGTTATAGTGGCAGTTGTTGTTAATGATGTTGGGGCACTTGGTTCTGTCGAATCAGCAAAAGAAACAATTAGTCCAGGATCTCGAACTTTCCCTAAAGTCGTATCAGCATCATATTTACCATTATCACGAACATAAACAGTTAAGGTATTAGTTGAGCCGTCCCATTTCGCCCCTTCTCCAGTAGTGTCATCAAATTTAAAGTCAAAATATTCACCACTAGCAGGATCTTTTTTGTAATAATTAGGCTTAACAGTATCGTCTGGTAATACCCAAGAAAAAGATACAATCTTTCCATAATTATTAGAATCTGGGATAGTGACATTGAAGTCCATCAATCCAGTAAGAGCCTTTATAGATGTTGATGATGTACCAATATCAGCAGCAACTTTTCCAAGTACCGCTGCATTTGCATCTTGAACAATGGAAACACCCATTTTGTATTCTGCTTTTGCACTCCCATCCACTCCCTTAACAAACATCTCAATCTTGGAATCAGATGATGATGAATCAGAGTTTGATATTGAATAAATATCTGATTGGGCCGTGTTAGAGAATTTTTCAACAACTTGTGCATTAGTATTTGATTTTGAAACAGCATCGGCAAACGTATCAGATGCTGAAGATGTTGAACCATTACTTATATTTCCATCACCAGTAATATCCTGACCAAATTCATTCTCATTTAATTCTGCAGTTGTTCTGTAGGTAACATCTCCCCAGTCAATTAAACCTGTAGAAGTTAATTCATAAACTAAATATGCGATATCAGAATCTGATCCGAATGTAGAATTTTCTTTTACGACTAATTTATAAACACTGCCTACTTTTTGGACGGCGAGAGCATCTGATTTAAATGATCCCCCAGAAAACGTATCTTCAAAGGTTAAATCAACATATCCACCATCAGGAGACGTTATTTGAAATGTAGAATCGCCATCCTTTATAAAAAGACTTCCATCACTTGTTTGTCTTAGTTGGGCGCCATTAGTATCAGTTGCGATTGCGGATGTACTACTTGAGCTGATGGTTGTTATTTCTCCATCACCATTGATATCAAGAAGGAAGGCTGATTCTAATTTCTTTGGATCATTGTAAAAAGAAAATGTTCCCCAATCAACAATCATAGTTGACTGATCTATATTAACAGTTTCATAGCTTATGGAAGTATCAGAACCAAAAGTAGTGGTATTTTTTATAAGAACCCTATAATAATCTTTACTATAAATAGTCGCTGATTCTACTGCTATTACTTCTTTTACATCCGAATTATCACCACTTGAAAATCTTTGATTGAAAGTAATTAATCCTCCAGAGGAATCAAAAACAGCTTGTTTACTTTGACCACTACCGGATGCAATATATAAATTATTGGAAGAATCTAGATAAGGTAATGCGCCTTTTGTATCTGAGAAAATTGAGGAAAAAGTTTCACTGGCGGCAGACCATATTTTTCCATCTCCATCCAAATCTTGATTAATATCTGCTTCAAATATTTTTGCATCACTAAATTTCTCGGAGCCCCAATCAATAACTCCTGCAGTGGAAATATCAATTGCCTGCCACTGGTTAGAAATAGTACTTGTACTATTATTTTTTAATTCGTGTTTTACTACAAGTTTGTATTTATCAATTGTATTATCTGAATCACTATCAACACCCTCTGCTGCAAAGGCAGTGGAGATTCTAGTTTCCCCTGCCCAACTATCAACCCAATCAAAGGCTACGGCAGCATCATCTGAATCAACTATCAATATATTTGTCGATCCCTTCGTTATGTAGAGCCCGCCTTGAGAATCTTTAGTCAGAGTTACTGCTGTATTATCTGTCGTGCTTGTATCTGTACTTACCGCGGTTGTGGTTATATTGGCTGCATCATAAAGTCCTCCTCCATCAATATCCTGGCCAAATACTGATTCTTTTTTACCAATATTTTTTGACCAAGTTCCGCTACTCCAATCTAAGGCCCAATCTCCAGCTCCAGAAGAAGACTCTTTAATAACAAAAGTTTCCCAAAAAGTTTCTGTCTGACCGGCAAATGTATCAGAATTTTTTACAGCAAGTAAGAATTTCTCAGTGCCATTATCGTCAAATGATTCAACAGCATAAGCTGATGATGAATGCGAATATGCATAATCCCCAGACCCTTCCGAATCGCTCCAATTAAATATTGGAGTATCACCCCATTGATCTACTAGCGCAATGGTCTCATCATCTGACACATCAGATGTTCCTTTATCGTTAATAATATATAGAGCATTTGCATCATCTTTTTTAAGAAGATCACCTGTAGTATCAGTACTGACTGAATCCAAAGCACTTGAATCAAGACCAAAAGCACCATCCCCATCAAGATCTGCCTGCTCAGCATTTGTTCCAAAAAGAGATTCTTTACTCTTTATCGATTGAGTCCAGATACTGTTGTTCCAGTCAATAACACCCTTATCATCTGTATATCTAAGTTCCCAGTCTGTAAACTCATCAGAACCATAAGTTCCAGAATTTTTAATCGCAATTACATAACCGTCAACTGACTCCCCGGAAATATTTGTATAAGTAACATCTTCTACTGCAATAGCCTTACTTGTATGAGATCCACCAGACCATTGATCTAAGAAATCAAATCTTGCAGCACCACCCCATGATTCAGTTATAGCGATATAATCTCCTGATTCAGTGACGATATAAAAATCACCGTTGGAATTTTTCTTTAAAACATCACTATGGGTATCTGTATCTATAGAAGTTAAATTAGTTAAGTTCAATCCTATTGCACTGTCACCATCAAGATCCTGTCCAAAACTATCCTCATAACTTTGTATGGATTGAGTCCAAACAGTTTTATCCCAATTAATTACTCCTGTATTACTTACGTTTAATATTTCCCAATCAGTATTTGAATCCTCGCCGAAAGTATTGGAATGTTTAATTGCAATTGAGTATGTATTATCTGAATTGATCTCTGCGGCAATGGCTTCTAAACTTGTAGAACCTGATCCCCAGCTAGAACTGTAATCAAAATTTGGAGTGCCACCATTTTCATCTTTTATTATTATCGGATTATTTCCATCACTATTAGTGATATAAAGAGATTTCTTACTATCTTTTTTTAGTAACCACCCTGTTGTATCTCCAGAAGCTGTAGTTAAATTGCTTAAATTCAATCCTATTGAGCTGTCACCATCAAGATCCTGACCAAAACTATCCTCATAACTTTGTATGGATTGTGTCCAAACAGTTTTATCCCAATTATTATTTCCCTGATCACTGCCAGATGCATAAATAGAATATATCTGCCAATCTTCGTTTGTGTTTTTCTGGCCAGTATTAAAGTCTGTCCAGGTATTGGACATTTTAACGGCTACCTGATAATAATCATCAGCTGTATTGTAATCAGTAGCATTATTATTTTTATCAGAAACGGCTATGGCTGTTGATGAGTGACTACCATCTCCCCAGTTTGAGGAAGATTCCAGCCAGCTATCATTAATCGCAATTCGAGTATCACCGTCAACAATGTATAGTGCGCCATTCGCTCCTTCGCTGGCGAGAGTTGCACCTGTTGTATCTGAATTTCTAGGAGTTAATGTAATCTGACCAGATTTTTCACCATCTCCATTAAGATCTAAATCAAACTCATCTTCCCAACTGGTGATTGATTCTGTCCAAATATTGCCAGACCAATCAATGATTCCTGAGGAAGAAATTTTGTATATTTCCCAGTCAATATTAGTTTCGACTTCTCCGTCAAAATTAAATGTATTTGTATGATTTATAGCTACACGATAAATATCATCTATTTTTACTACTGCCACAGGTGTCATAGAATAATAAAAATCTTCATCTGGGCTTCCAAAACTTGATTGTAAAGATGGACTTCCACCTTCCGTATCAGTAATACTTATCAAACTATCACCATCAGAAATATATAAACGACCAGAAGAATCAACCTTTAAGGTTTCATTGATTTGGTCGGTCGTTATATCTGCGAGGGTATCTAATTTGACTCCTATAGAACCATCCCCATCAATATCTTGTCCAAGTATTGGTTCATAACTGCTAATGGAAGTGGTAAAGGTCGTATATTGCCAGTCAAGTATTCCAGAAGAGTTTATTGTATGAATCTCGTATGCAGACATAGCCTGCCTTTCTTCTGTTTGTCCAGTATTGTAATTAGTCTCATCAGTAAAAAAGTTATCATTAAATGATTCTGTAAATTTAATAACTAATACATAATTTCCATCCTCTTCCTTTTCTGCTGCATAACCAACAGCACTAAAGCTTCCACCTTCCCATGATACTGAATTTTCTAGTCCAGGATTACCATAATCATCTTTAACTTTTAATATTGTTTCTCCATCGACTATGTATAAAGATCCAGAACCTCTTTTTAAACCAACTCCGTAAATATCTGAGGTGATTTTTTCTAGATTGGATAAATCAACGCCTCTCGATCCATCACCATCAATATCCTGGTCAAATATAGTTTCATAATCAGATATTTCAGCTCCGTATAACCCTGTCCAATAAAAAGAGCCATCTGTTTTAACTTCATAAATTACCCATTGGTCATTTGTATATGTCTGTCCTCCCCAAGAATTAGTATGTGTTTCCTTAACAGCCAAAGAATATCTGTCATCAGAAGTATCATCTGTATCTTTATTATCTAAACCTACATAAAGTGCTTCCCTTTTAAATTTATCTCCATTATTGTAGGTTGTTTCTTCATCTAATATTATTGAGTTTCCACTCCATTCTTCTACCACTGGGATGTAGTCATTATTAGAAGTTACTATATAAATTGAACCTAAATCATCTATTGCAAGTTTTTCTCCAACATTGTCAATAGTTTTTAAAATTAAATTACTTGTATCAACGCCCGTTGAACCATCATTATTTAGATCTTCATTAAATAAAATTTCTGATCCACCAATATTTTCACTATGACTTGACGTATTCCAATCTAGAACCCCAGAAGAGTTAGTTTCAATTGTTTGCCATGTTATTCTCTCGCCATTACTACGTTCATCATTAATAATCTCTTTAATTGCAATTATATAATTTCCAGATTCAAGTTCCTCCACTGCAAGAACCTCTCTGCTTCCACCCATCCCTGAATTATTTAGATATGCAGCTCTTCCCAATGATTCTGTAATTAAAATCAGGACATTTGATGTGTCATTATCCTTTAAAATATAATTCTTCTTTTCATTTGGGTCATCAACATTATTGGCGTAAATAACATCCCCGATCTCTCCTGCTCTAACCTGTACTAATTCGCTAATATCAGGAATTTCTTCTTGCTGATAATCCCCTGTTCCCGAACCTGTTCCCGCACCTGTGCCTGAGTCGTATCCCGAACCTATACCTGACTCTATGCCAGTAATACTTTCATCGATAGTAGAATAAATTATTTGATCCGTGCCTTCACTATGACTCGCACCAGTCATCATCATCCCACTGGGCATCAAATGATAATCACCTGTGTATTCAAAACCATTTACATAACCAATGACATTTGAATTGTTTGTAACGCTTTGAGAGGTGACGCTGCTTAAGTAATTGCCATCTGCATCTTGAACCGTTTTGTTGCTGTATAAGTAGTCAAGAGTTATTTGTTGACCATCAAGAATTTTGTCCGATAAGGTTGCTTGTAATTCAGCATTAGCAATATTAACTGCCGTAACTGGATTATTTGTGGATCCATCTACAGTTACTTGTAACGCCGAGAAATTTGCTCCAGCTGCTAAGGAAATATTCTCGCTAAAGGTAAGGATTAATTTACTTCCATCATTAGAAATCTCTGAAGAAGTTAATGTTGAATTTAGTTTTTCGACTTCTGAAAAATCATCCATTGCTATCACTACTTAAATTCAATGGAGCCAAGGGGATTTGAACCCCTGACCCCCTGCATGCCATGCAGGTGCTCTACCAGCTGAGCTATGGCCCCAAATCTCGAAACGTTATTCATATCAATCAATTTAAAGATTTCTTTAATAACGTCCGTAATTCCCATCCTACTTTATAGCGTTTGATTATTGAAATCTGCACCTTAAAATGCACCTTGAGATTTACAAGTTAAGCATGCTTTCTGAGCCTGTTCTAAAGCATATATACTTCTTTCACCCATACCTAATTTAGGATTAATATTTAAAGTTAACCTTTCATTTAAATTTTTATTCCAAATTTAAATCCTAATTGAGGATCCTTAGAGTTTATTAATTCTCCAAGATCAACAAAATTAAAAGCCGTACTTGTATAGAAATCAAAATAGTAATTTTCTCTAGGTAAATACCTTAATGAAATAGACCAGTTTGAATTAGAATTATCTATTGCGATATTTGCTTCGGGAATAATGAAAATATTATTTCTTAATTTCCAATTAATAGATGTCCCTATTGAAAACAAATCACCTAATCCAGTCATTGCTATCTTTGGACTAAGATTAAAAGTTATTCGTTCAGAAATATCTTTTGAATTTATATTTTCCGCAAATAAATAGCCTAGCCACTCTTCACCCAAACTTCTTCCAAAAGTTAATCTGAATCCAGAAGTAAAGGGGAAGCCGTTATTTTCAGAGAATAAGATACCTCTTCCACCAAATCTTAAAGTTTGCTCATTATCATTCAAATAATCTTTTACATACTTATTTTTCTGATCAACATTATTACTTGCACTACCAGAAACAGCTTCAAAATCAAATGTCTTTGAGAGTCCTACTCTATAGGTAGTCCAGTACGATCCAAAGCTATCATAAGAAATATCAAAATAATTTACATTTGTTCCTAGAAGATTTGTAGTAGAAACGCTTAAACCACTTTGGAATTTAGCAGATGAGTTTTTTTTCTCTAATGAAAATTCATATCCTGATGGAGTATAAATTATTCTTGTACCTAATATGGGTTCATTACTACTTGGAATAGTTAATATACTTGTACTAGGTGTGCCTCCAAAACTATTTGAAATATAGGTTCGGAAAGATATTTTTGTATCAAGTGCATAGTTAAAACCATAATCGTAAATTATTGATTTCTTAAAATTTATGTTTTCATCAAATGTATTATTTCCACCACCAATTGGGAAATAATTTGAGGCGTACAAAGATAATTTTGGGTGAAAAATATGTGATACCCCAATACCTAAACCATAATTAACTCCATAGAATTCACCTAAGATATTCCCGACACTTTGCTTATTTGGTAAAAAGGTAATCCTAGGAGATAAGGAAAAATTAGTTTTTTTATAAAGATCCCATGTTAAAGGTAAGGAAGTTGTACCAATAATATTTGTATTATCAGCTTTTCTTAAAGACTTATCAAATATATTACTAGATTCATTCTTGCAGCCAATTCCCATACATCCACCACTTTTCACTTGCCATAATTCGAAAGAGTTATCAAAAGCGACCTTGAAATTATTTCTCTCATAAAATTTCCATTTAAAACTAGTACCAATACTTAGCCATTTGTTTTCAGGTTGTGCCTCAACCGAATTAATCTTTTTATAAAGAGGATCATCAGCTATTGAAAAAAATCCACTAAACATACTTGAATCGGTGAAGCCTAAATTAAATAATGCTGCGTAATTTTGGTTACCTGATCCTTTTTCCAATGGTCCCTTTTCTAAAGGGAACTGTTGATTTAAATATAATCTAAAGTCACCCTCCCTTAAAACATAAGCAGTTGGTACTATTAAACCTAAATCTGTAAAAACAAATTTTAATTCTTCTTCTTCCAATTTATTCATAGTTTGTTGAAATGTTTTATTTTTATTATCTCGTGCCTCAGAGTTATCTATAATTTGATCTTTTAAAACTTCCCATTTTAATTTATTTTTATTATAGAGTTTATTATTTAAAGTCTTCCATTCTAGATTATTTGTAGATTCAACTGCATTATTATTTTCGACTAATTTAATTTTATTTTCTAACTTTTGTTGACCATTATTTTGCCTTATTTCACTTGAGCTCGTTTCAAATAAAGAAAAATAAAAAATCGACAATACATATAAAATTATATACGTCTTGGTAAATATATATTTATTTTTCTTCATTAAATTACGTGCTGGATTTTATACACTATCTTTAAAAGATAATATCAATAATATGTAATTAATTAAATAGTAATAAAATTTTTTTCCAAAATTATTACTTATCAACTAGATATAATCTCACAATTTAACAACTCCTCCAAACCGCCAATAATCTACCTTGAAAAACGACTTGATCAAGATCTAACTCAATCGGCTCGTAAGCAGGATTGGCTGCTTCTAAAAAAATTTTATTACCTTTTTTTATAAAATATTTTAATGTAGTTCCAAGACCTGGAACCATTGCACTTACAATTACTCCATTCCTTAAAGATGAAACATCATGAATTGGCTCCATCAAAACCATATCTCCATGGGCTATACATGCATCTATCATCGAATCTCCATTTACTGATAGAGCAAAAACATCTTTCTTTTTTAAAACTTCAGAGATATCTAAACTTTCATTAACATCTGCAAAGGTTTCAATTAAGCCTCCTGCAGCTACTGATCCCTTAATCGGAACTCCATCTAAAACTTCATCTATAATTTGAAGTGTTCTTGCCTTACCTTCTTGCCAACTAATAAAACCTTTTTGCTGTAAATGCTTAAGTCTACTTTGTATTGGTGCAGGAGATTTCAAACCCATTGCCTGCATCATCTGCCTTATCGAGGGACTATGATGAAAGTCTCCCATATAACTTTTTATCCAGTCATAAAGCTCTTTTTGAGCATCTGAAAGATTATTTTCGAAAGGATTCAAAACTAAAACAAATGTACTCTAATACATTTGTACCTATAATAACAGCATAATGCAAGCAAGCTTATTAAAACATGCAAGCTAAAAGTGCTTGTTGAGCGTGTAATCTATTTTCAGCCTGTTCAAAAATTCTACTTTTGTCGCTTTCTATTACAGCATTAGTTATCTCTTTCTCTCTATAGGCAGGAAGACAATGAAGAATAATTGCGTCTTTATTAGCTTTATTTACTAAATCATTGTTAATAGTAAAACCATTGAAATCTTTATCTTTTTCTTCTTTTTTACTTTCTTCACCCATTGAAGACCAAACATCAGTGTATAAAACATTCGCCCCATTTACTGCACTATTTGGATCATGAGTAATTTTTAATAAATTATCATTTTTATAAATTTTCCGTGCTCTCTCGATAAAAATTGGGTTTGGCTCATACCCCTTGGGGCATGCAACCCTTACTTCAATGCCTAATAATGCCCCACATAAAATTAGAGAATGAGCAACGTTATTTCCATCCCCTATAAAAGTCAATACCACATTGTTGAAATCGAAGAATTCCTCTTTAATAGTTAGAAAATCAGCAAGTGCCTGACATGGATGTTCTAAATCTGTAAGTGCATTAATAACTGGTTTAGTAGACCACTTTGCATATTCTTCTAAATCTGAGTGATGAAAAGTTCTTATTGCAATCACATCACAATATCTACTGAGAACTCTTGCTGTGTCTTTTATTGGCTCACCTCTACCAATCTGTGAAGTAGTAGGATTAAGATCAATTGTTGTTCCTCCCAGTCTAGACATTGCGACTTGGAAACTAACTCTTGTACGAGTAGAAGACTTGTCAAAAATTAATCCCAAGACTTTATTTTTATAATCAAAAGTTAAATCATCATTTTTAAAATTCTTGGCAAGTTCTAATATATAATTAACTTCTTCTGAAGACATATCCAAGCTCGAAAGAAAGTCCTTTTTTGCAAGCTTGTTGGGTTTAAGCATAAATTTAACAAATAAACCTTAATTCTACTATGCAGGCATTTTACTTTCTTCTAGAAGAGTTTTGAGATCCTCTCCCTCTATCACTTCTTCTTGGAGTATTTTTTGAGAAATCGATTCGAGCAGAGGTAAATTATTCCTCAAAATATTAAGCGCAGTTTCATGCGCATCATCAACTAGTTCCCTAACCTCTTTGTCTATTGCTTGAGCAGTAGCATCACTAACAGATCTTCTAGGATTATTTCCATTACCTAAAAACTGACCTCCACCTTGCTTATCGTAGGCAAGAGGGCCAAGGATATCACTCATTCCGAATGTACCAACCATTTGTTCTGCTATGTCAGTTGCTCTTTGTAAATCATTTGAAGCTCCCGTAGTAATCTTTCCAAAAACGACCTCTTCTGCAGATCTCCCCCCAAGAAGTGTGGCTATTTGTCCTTTTAGTTCTTCTTTAGAGTTCAAAAATCTTTCTTCAGTTGGCAATTGAAGTGTGTAACCAAGTGCACTCATACCTCTTGGTACAATCGAAATTTTTGCAACTTTTGAACCCCCTGGCATAAGATGACCAACAATTGCATGTCCAACTTCGTGATAAGCAACGACTTTCTTTTCATCATCCTGCAAAACACGACTCTTCTTTTCCAAACCAGCAACAACTCTCTCAATTGCTTCGCTTAAATCTTGTTGTTCTACACTTTTTCTTTTTGCTCTTGCTGCAAGTAAAGCTGCCTCGTTTACCATATTTGCTAAATCAGCGCCTGCAAAACCACTAGTTGCTTGAGCAATAGAATCTAAATCTATTGAGTCTGCAAGTTTAACTTTTTTTGTGTAAATCTCCAATATAGTTTTTCTACCAGAAAGATCAGGTCTATCAACTAGAACTTGCCTATCAAACCTTCCAGGTCTTAACAAGGCAGCATCGAGAACTTCTGGTTGGTTAGTTGCTGCTAATACTATAACTGGCTTATCAGTCGAGGCAAATCCATCCATTTCAGTAAGAAGCTGATTTAGAGTTTGTTCCCTTTCATCATTACCTCCAACAACTCCCATGGATCCTGAACGACTTTTACCAATAGCATCTAATTCATCTATAAAAATAATGCAAGGAGCTTTTTTCTTGGCTTGTTCAAACAAATCTCTAACTCTTGCTGCACCTGCGCCTACAAAAAGCTCAACAAATTCAGAACCTGAAATAATAAAGAAAGGGACTTCTGCTTCACCAGCTACAGCCTTTGAAAGAAGAGTTTTTCCTGTTCCTGGAGGTCCTACAAGAAGTACACCTTTAGGTATTCGCGCTCCAATATCAGTATATCTTTCTGGTTTTTTTAAAAAATCCACTATTTCTGTTAATTCATCCTTAGCTTCATCAACTCCAGCTACATCGGCGAATGTTACTTTTGATTCATCATCTGGTACATAAACTTTAGCTTTACTTTTAGTAAAACTTAATGCCCCTTGAGCACCTCCTCCTCCCATACTTCTTCGAGCAAAGAATTGCAAGACAAGAATAAAAATTAAAGGAGGTACAACCCAACTTAATATAGTTGAGAAGAAATTAGGTTTTTTTGGAGGAGCAGCAGCGAATTCTACTCCTTTACTTTCTAATCTTTGGGGCAGATCCATATCAAAGATTGGGGTTGTTGCCAACACTGAAGGGGCACCTTCTTCAGCTCCATTTAACTCATATCTGATTTGTTCTTGAGTAATATATGCTCTTTTTACCTCTCCATCATTAACTTGATCAATAAATAAGGAGTAAGGAACCCTAGGGATTTGCATATTTTGATTAGGGAAGAGGCTGCTAAATAAAAGTAATGCACCGACTCCTATTAAAATTATATTTACGATTCCAAATCTTCTATTAGGTTGATTATCGTCTTGTCTTATTGGCATAGTTGTGGACAATTTGAACTTATTATAAACTAAACGAAGAGTTTCCGTATCTGTATTATTTTTTTTGGGTAAGAACCGTACGGTACTTTGACCCATAAAATTACTAATAAAAATTAATTTTTGAATGAACTCTTAACACATATATCATTTCCAATCAAACTAAACTTAGAATCACTTAATTTAATAATTTCGTGCATTTCTCTAAATTCAAAATCACTTAGGGGATTCATACTATTTTCTCCACCTAAAATTTTTGGGGCGATAAAAGCAATAATTTCTTGAATACAGTTAGATTGAATAGCGGCAGTAGCTAATCCGGGACCACATTCCCAAAGAACTTTATTACATCCTCTTTTTGCAAGTATTTTTGAAATTAACTCTGGATTATCTGATAATACCTTTTCAACCTCCACACATTTAGGAAGCCTTGAGAGGTAGCTTTCATTTGCTGTAGAAGAATCATAAATAACTAAAGTTTTTGCCTTACTACAATCCCAAAGATTAGATTTTGAAGGGAGATCTAAACTTTTTGTAAAAACAACACGCAAAGGCTCAGGATTTTTGGAACCTCGAGTAGTTAAAAGGGGGTTGTCTCTTCTAAATGTGTTTCCCCCAATAATTATTGCATCAAATTCTGCTCTAATAGAATGTACTAGTGATCTTGATTCTTCATTGGTAATCCATTTACTTTTTCCATTTTTTAAAGCTATTCTTCCATCTATACTCATCGCCCATTTAAGAACACCGAATGCCTTTTTAGTAATATTCCTATGGATGAAAGCCTTATTTAAATCTAAGGATTCTTTTTTACATAATCCTAAGTGGACTTGAATTCCAGCTTCTCTTAACAGCTTAATACCCTTACCAGCGACTCTTTTATCAGGATCTTCAATAGATATATATGCCTTTTTTATCCCAGAGGATATTACCTTATCTACACATGGAGGCGTTTTACCATGGTGACAGCAAGGTTCAAGATTTACATAAATTGACCCACCTTTAGCATCTTTTTTTAAATTATTAAAAGCCATTGCCTCTGCATGAGGCATCCCTGCCTTAAAATGAAACCCTTCTGAAATAAGGTTTCCATTCTTATCAAGTATCACTGCTCCCACCATTGGGTTTGGACTCGTTGTATTTTTGCCTAAAGAAGCTAAAAAAATTGCTCTTTTCATCCATTTTATATGGCTTACATTTTTTTCAGTCATCTCCAAAAATCAAATTCAGTTTATTGATCTCCACTCTTTAACAACAAAAGGAGGAACAGGTAACTCAGAAAAAACTCCCGACAAAGATAATCTTAATGGTCTATTTTTATCTAAATTTTTAATCAATTCATTAAGATCGAATTCTGCTGCAGCTTGTCTTCCATCATTTGCTAATTCAACATTAAGTAATGTCTTATCATCTAAAAGCCACTGTTTTCTCCCTGATTCAACCATCAAGTCAGTGGGATGATCAATCCTAAGATTTCCTGGATATCCTATTACTCTCAAGATCAATTTATCTTCAAAAAGAGGTGATTTATAAGCTACTAATTGCCAAGTTTCAAAGTCCAAATCCCTTAAAAACTCACTGCTGGCATTCATTAATTCCCCATTTATTTCTGTTTCTGCAACTTCTGCGGTTACTTTTAATGGATTAAAAATAAATGATAGTAGTAAAACTAAAGGTAATATTTTTTTTAAAAAAATATTTTTATTTGATTTTGTAATTTTCTTCATTTTCAGAATCCATCAGGGCATCAAGAGTAACAGCTGTTCTTACAATAGCTTGATATCTTTTGATTATTTTACGATTTTTTTCTATAACTCGAGATAAATTCAAAGTGTCTTTTTCAGAATAGCTAGATGTTAAATCGTTAGAATCTTCTTCAATAAACTCAAATTCACTATCTTTATTTATTAGAGTTAATAATAAATCATGTAATCTCTTTCTTCTTTCAGACAATTGATTTATTATTAAAGCTCGAACAATCATAAGATAATTTAATAAAACATTCAAATAGATAAGTTCCTTTTAATTAAATATTCATGACTGAAAAAAAAAGAAAAATTCATGTAGTAGGAATTGATTCTTATAAATTTGAGGATTTACCCCTCAAATTACAAAATCTATTTCAAAAGACAGTTTCTATTGCAGTTCCAAATTCATATTTTGAAGAAATAAAATCCTGGAGCGAGAATGGTTTAGAAAAAAAGAAATTATTTTTTTCGAGCAACAGTAATAAGGAACTTTTTAAATGGCTTAGATCACAAAAAACTGATGTAATTTTAATTTCAAGAGGAGATCCACTTTGGTTTGGCATTGGAAGAATACTACTAGAAAATTTTTCAAAAGATGAATTAAGTTTCTACCCTTCAAATACTTGCATTCAATTAGCATTTAGTAAGTTAAAGATCCCATGGCAAGACACTGTTAATGTGAGTATTCACGGAAGAGATTCGATTAGGTTAGTAGAGGCTCTTAAAACAAGGCCTTCAAGTTTGGCTATTGTTACAGATTCAAATAACAAAAGCTTAGAAATAATCAAAAAAAACTTATCAGAATTAAATCTTATTGACTCCTATGATTTTTGGCTCTGTGAAGAGATTGGCTTCGAGAATGAAAAGATAAGAAAATTAAATCTTAAAGAGTCATTACCATCTGATATATCAAGTTTGAACATTGTTGTTCTAAAAAAAACAAAGAAAAATTACTCAAATAATAATCTCCCTCTTTTCGGAATCAGTGACCATATTTTCAAGACTTTTGATGATAGACCAAACTTATTAACTAAAAGGGAGGTTCGCGTTCAAATATTAGCTGCTTTAGAGCTCCCAAGAAATGGTGTCATCTGGGATGTAGGAGCAGGTTGTGGGTCAATTGGTTTAGAGGCACTAAAGTTAAGGCCTAATTTGGATTTGTTTTGTATCGATAAAAGGATTGGCTCAAAAGAATTAATACTGGAAAACTCAAAAAGGCTTAACGTTCAACCAAAATTTATTTTTGAAGAAGACATAAATAATACCTTGAATAAGAGAAATTTAAGTTCTTTTGAAAAACCTAATAGATTAATAATTGGAGGATGTGATAAAAAGACCAAACTTCAAATTATCAAAAAACTGGCTATGGATATGAATATTGGAGACATTATCGTTATCCCAATAATTAATATTCAAACTATTAAAGAATTGAAAGAGGAATTAGAAGATAAAAATTTCAAAACAAATTTAAACTTAATTCAGACCTATAAAAGCTTAAGTATTGCGGAGGGAATGAGACTAGAACCAAATAATCCTGTTTTTCTATTAAAAGGGGAAAAATAAATTTAAGTAATTGTTATTTATTAGGTTTAGCCACATGGGGCAAACCCCAACCTAGTTTATTTCTTAAAACTTGGAAAAATTCATGATCTTCAAGCCTAATAAACTTCACTGAGTGTCTACTTTTTCTTATTAAAACCCTATCTTCAGGCCAAACATAACAACCAGCATTTCCGTCAACAACCATTACCAACCTTTCAGGAGTTGCAGGAAAAACAGTTACTGGCTCTGAATCATTAAAAACTAATGCCCTAGATGCCAATGAATGTGGTGCGATTGGAGTTAATTGTACGACTGGGCAATCAGGTGTAATTACTGGCCCTCCAGCACTCAACGAATATGCAGTAGAGCCAGTTGGAGTGGATAGGATTACACCATCAGCTGAGATATCCACAGGAGCATGTCGCCCAATAGAAATCTCAAAATGACACATACTTGTCAAAGGTTCTCTATGAAGAGCCATCTCATTAAGACAGAGAGACTCCCATCTCCTCTGATCATTTCTCATTACGCTAACAATAAAGCAAGTTCTTTCTTCAATATCCCAATTTCCCGTAATTATTTTATCTATAGCCTCATCTAGATTAGATAAATAAGCTTCCGCAAGAAATCCTAAATGACCAGTATTTATTGTAAGAATTGGAATTTTAGCGGGTGCCGTTTGCCTTGCCGCGGAAAGCACAGTCCCATCTCCGCCAAGAACAATTGCAAATTCCATTGATGAATCAAACCCCTCGGGGACACAATTCGTATATCCCAAAGGACGAACATGTTGATCAGGATTTGCGAACCCAACCATTCCTCCAGAGCTACTAACTCTCACAACTTCAAAATTAGATTTTTCCAATTTTTTTTGAACAGAAGTTGCAGTTTGAACAGCTAGTTCCTTTCCATCATTAACGATTAGTCCTGCTTTACGTACCAATCAAAAAATTAAAACTAGAACTATCTTAAACTAATTTGTTGGACAATCCTAATTTGAGAATTAAATACTATTAGAACTGTTCTAAGAATCTAATATCATTTGTATAAAATTTTCTGATGTCGTCGATCTGATGTCTCACCATACAAAATCTCTCGACTCCTAATCCTGCTGCAAAACCAGTCCATTTCTCAGAATCTATTCCTAAATTTTCTAGGACCTTTGGATCTACCATTCCGCAGCCCATTACTTCTAGCCATTTACCTTTCCACTGGACGTCTACTTCTGCTGAAGGTTCAGTAAATGGGAAATAACTAGCTCTAAATCTTACAGGTATATCTCCAAAAAAGGTCTTTAAAAATGTAAGAACTGTTCCTCTTAAGTGACTAAAATTAATATCTTGATCGATACATAAAACCTCAACCTGATTAAATACAGGGGAATGAGTAGCATCTACTGCATCTCTCCTATATACTCTACCAGGAGCAATAATTCTTACTGGAGGAGGATTTTTCTCTAAGTATCTTATCTGAACAGGAGAAGTATGGGTCCTTAAAAGTCGATTTTCATCTAAGTAGAAAGTATCCTGCATATCTCTTGCCGGATGATTTTTGGGTATGTTGAGAGACTCAAAATTATAAAAATCAGTTTCTATTTCAGGGCCACTTTCAACTGAGTATCCTAATCCACAAAAAATATCTATTATTTCGTCTTGAGTGGAAATCAAAGGATGTTTATTCCCAGGGGGAGTTCCAATTGAAGGGATAGTTACATCAATTTTTTCTTTTTTAATCTTTTTATCTAAGGCTTCGCTGTTTAGTTTATTTTTTCTTTCAGTTATTAGTTCTTGCAAATTTATCTTTATTAGGTTTGCCTTCTGGCCAATAATTGGTCTATCCATAGCAGATAATTGACCCATTGTTTTCAAGATAATTGACAAATCACCTTTTTTTCCTAGCAAGGAAATTCTCAATTGATCCAGTTCTTCGTGTGTATTAGAATTTCCTATATTATTTTTTGCTTTTAGAGAAAGATTATTTAGTTTTTCCTCAATTTGACTTAATGATTCAATTTGACTCACTGATATAGTAAAAATAAGTATTGCTTTATCTTACTTAAATATCGACCATAAATAAAATGTATTGATTAATGAAACCGTTAAATATATTAATTAGCAATGATGATGGTGTTTTCGCAGCGGGGATTAGAGCGCTCGCAAAATCAGCCCAAAAAAGAGGACATAAGGTAAAAGTAGTATGTCCTGACCAAGAAAGATCAGCTACTGGTCATGGTCTTACTTTACAATCCCCATTAAGAGTGGAAAAAGCTGACGAATTATTTGAAGAAGGAATTGAAGCTTGGGGATGTTCTGGCACACCTGCTGATTGTGTCAAATTAGCACTATCTGAACTCTTGGATCATAAACCTGATCTAGTACTTTCTGGAATAAATCACGGGCCCAATTTAGGGACAGATATTTTTTGTTCAGGCACAGTCGCTGCAGCTATGGAAGGCACTTTAGAAAATGTCCCCTCCATGGCAATAAGTGTTGCTAGCTTTAAATGGAAGAATTTTGAATTTGCTGGAGAAATTGCAATGAATATTGCCGAACAAGCAATTAACGATAGTTGGCCAGCTTCACTTTTATTAAATTTGAATATTCCCCCCTGTGAAAAAAACAAAATAAAAGAATTATCATGGACAAGATTATCTGTAAGAAAATATAAAAATCAATTTTCCAAAAGGGAAGACCCAAGAGGTGACGATTATTATTGGTTAGCAGGTGAGTATGTTTTAGATCTTAAATCAAAAGGCTATGGTCCAAAAAACTGGCCCAGTGACGTATCTCAAATACAAGAAAATAAAATATCTCTTACACCTGTAGAGCCAGATTTATTTTGGAGAGGTAATTTAGACAACTTACCTAAAATTAATAGTTCATTTGTAAATCCTTCTTAAAAGCCATAAAGAAAAGCAAAGTC
>CACAYX010000024.1 GCA_902536775.1 uncultured Prochlorococcus sp. | reverse complement strand
TTGAATCATTCAAGAAGCTAAACTCTTATAAAGAAGATGGTTTCTTTAAGGTTGAGGCAGATATAGTAGTAAGAGTGAAATCTTTTTCATCTTATATTGACGAAAAATTGAATCCTAAAGGGATAAAAATAAACAATGATAATTGACAAATTTAATAAGTGGATATGAGAGTTCTTAAAAATCTAATTTTTATAATTATAGTCGTTTCATTTTTTGATATTTTAAAAATCCGAAATCCGAATTATCAGATTTCAGCCTCTGAGAGTTCAGGAGTCGATATTAATTTTGGCGAGTCCTTCGCGGTAGATCAAAATATCAAGAATTTAAAAGATAGGGGAAAATTATATGAGAGAGAAATCATTGACAAGGTAAAACAAGGTAGATCGATAGAACATAAGCTTGGTACAGTGATTCGAGTAGATAGTTTTTTAAAGGGCGAATATTGTAGAGAAATGGGAGAGGATACAATTATTGGAACTGTACCTTATGCAACCTGGTGTAATAAAGATAATGGCCCTTTCAGTAATGTAGTAAATCCAAATAGTGCCATTATTATTCCTTTGACTATTGAGTTAAAGGCAGGTTTTAAAATTAATCTTTTAGATACTTTATTTGAAGGACTCGAAGCTGATTACATAGGTGTAATAAAAGGACATACCCATAATTCAAATAAACTTACAGGGCCAAATTTTAAATTTGGTCAAGATCGATTATTGGGAATTGTAGATCATAAACAAAAATTAATGTTGTTATATGAAATAAATGACTTGGGAATTTATCGTAATAAACGATCTAATAACTTTACTCTTAGAAATAGCTCGCATGATCTGTTAATTAATTTGATTAATAAAAATGGTCAAGTTAATGGAGGAATTACATTTGGCGAAAATAAAAAACATTGTTTAAATCATTCAAAAAACTGCTTTTTAAAAAATATTCATTTAATTGAGTATCACTACAAAAGCGATGCGCCCCAAATCAATCTTGATAAAAATTGGGGTTATATAACTGGAGAGTTATTTCCTCCTTATACTCTTTTAGAAGACAATGGTAGTGTGCAAAAAATTTTTTTAAGTAGAAATTATTATTTATTGATTGATCTTAATGAGAACCAATTAAGGTATATTTCTAGAATAGAGGTTTCAAATAAGATTAATGAATAAATTTTTACTTTATAAAAATTATCTATTTTTTTGATAACTATCACATTAAATAGTTACGTTCTTGGAAAAGAAAGAAATTGTTCAAATTATCCCTATCCGGATGGCAAAAATATAAAAAGTAATTTTATGAAAAAAAACAATTTATTTATACAAAATCTGTTTCTACAAAAAGTAAAAATATCAGAATTATAGAATTTATTAAAAAACAAAATAATTTATATGCAATTGCATCATTAAATAATCATATAAAATTAAATTCTCCTATAAAAAAAAGAAGAGAAAATTGGAGCTTATAGAATATATTCTTGCTTTGATAGTGATGATGGTAGTTATAAGATTTCATATGCTCAGCGAGTAATTAGATTGAAGAATTTTAATATTATTCAAAAAGTTAAAAACTTTTTCAAAAATAAATTTTATGATGAGTAATTTTATATATAATAAAAATTTAATTTTCAGGTTTTACTTTAAATACATTAACTAATAAATAAATTTTAAATGTTTACAATTCTCAAATATAAAAGGAAATTAATAAAAATTTTTTTAATTACTATCATAATCAAAGGAATAATACCTCACGCTTTTGCTGATATTAGGCCTGGGCAAAATGATATGAATCAGCCTAAGATCGATCCAAAGGAATTAATAAAGAAATTAACTGTTGCAATAATTGGAGTCAAGGGAGAAGATGAACCTGGATCAGGTGTAATTGTTAAAAAAGAAGATAATGTTTATAGTGTTTTAACTTCTGCCCATGTTGTTTGCAATAAGACAAATAAATTAGTCGATACTGAAGAATATGCCCTAAAAACATATGATGGCATTTGGCATGATTCTTCAAATGGCTCAAATTTAAATGTAAGATGCCCCCCAATTTTGAAAGGTGAGAAAAAATTTAGTGGTAAATTTTGCAGTTCAGCAATAAGTAATGCTTACCCTTGGGAGATAGATATTGCTCTTTTAGAATTTACATCAAATAAAGCATATAAGGTTGCAAAAAGGTCTAGTTCAATTAAAAGATTTGGTAGTGATGTTTACATCTCAGGTTATCCTATATCTAGAGATGGAGAATTTGTAATTCGTGAAAGTCAAGGGACTGTTGATTTGCCGCCATCATCTTTCTATGAGACTTGTAAAGGATATGGCTTGAGATATATTGCTCAAACGGAAATTGGTATGGATGGTGGAGGCGTCTGGTCTAAGAAAGGGAAATTGGTTGGTATTCATGGTTATCGTGAAGTTAGTAGAAGTGATAACATTGTTATAAATAGAGGCAGCTATAGTACTGGTATTCATATTCCATATTGGAAACAATTGATTGACCCATTTAATCCTTCTAAAGGGTTTCCAAAAAAATTTGAAAAATACGATGGAAAAGATGATGCATCAGCAATAATAAGTAAAGCCAAAGCATTTATAAATGTTTCAAGGTCTGAAAATATTAACGATAATCCTAATTTTATTATTGAGGAAGATTCTTCTTCTATATTAGAGGATTTAAAAAGAGCAGAAAAAATAGATAGTAAAAGACCTTTAATTCCAGCACTTATAGCTCAGATTTATATTAGGAGGTATGAAGATGGATCTAAACAAAAAGTATATTTAACTGAATCTCTTAAGAATATTAATAAGGCGATATTACTGCAAAAGCCTAATTGGTTGGGTCCCAGGACTTCATATGATGGGAGTTTCGAGGCGATAAGAGCTTATGTACATTTTTTATATGGTCAACATATAAATAATCAAGACTCCATTCTTTCATATCGTTATGCAATAAAAAATATTGATGAGAGGTTATCTTTAAAACCTGAAGATGTAGAGTCATGGAAAGATAAAGCTAAATATCATGCTTATGCTGGGCAATTAGGAGAAGCTTACGCTTCACTTATTAAAGCTTTAAAATTAGCACCAGATGATCCGAGTATTTATGTTGATATGGGAATTATCTTAGCTACTAATAATGAATATAAAAAAGCATGTAAAGACTTTAATCGAGCTAGTAGAGTGATTGATGAGGGATTGTCAAGACAAGGTAAACAGGGAGATTTTGCTAAAGATTATCAAAATCAAAAGCAACGTATCAAACCATGGAAGGATTATCTAGAACGTTTTATTAGTTGTTGAAGAAAATAATTATTTATTGAATTTTTGTCTTAAGAAAATCACTCTTTATTTATAGTTATTTATATTAACTTGACCTAAAGTCTAGTCATAAGCAAACATATTAAAATACTATTTATATAATAATGGCTCGTTCACTATTAGCCTCAACTTCAGCTCTGTTGCTTATCGGGAGCCTAGGAATTGGTGAGGTCTTTGCATTTGGAGTTCCTAAAATGCCTGGTGGCGGTAAACTACCAGGTCTTGGAGGTGGGGGCGGAGGTACAAATGCCATTACTGATAAAGCAAAAACAAAAGCTGCGAAGATTATTATTAGGGATGTTGGTAAAATTGCATTCCGGGGCGGTAAGATTGTTGCTTCAAAACAAAAATGGGCATGCGATAAATTAGCTAAAGCACAAATGATAGTCACTGCAATTAATAAAGCTGACCTCAAAGAACAAGTTTCTGATTTGCGTGAAACATTATATTGTGGGATTACAGATCCAATTCCCGCAGAATTGCTAGCACCTGAAAAAATTAAAGGAGATGAGACTGAAAATTTCGCATCATAAAGTTTAATTAATTCTCAATTATTATTAATTATTTCTTGATTATCTGATTAATTACTCTGTGCTGAAAGTTTTTTAATAAATAATTCTATTAATATTCGCATTTTGCTTTTCTTATAAAGCTGGCTCCTCCGCCAGGGACTCCTTTTTTAGGCGCCATCCACTCGCCTTCTATATGATGTCCAAATTTTTTAAAAGTGGAATGAAGATTAGTTCTGCAACTAACAGCAATCCAACCATAATATGATTTTGCTAATCTGGACTTAGTGTTTTTATATGATTGATTTTGTTGATAAAAGTATGCAGCTAAAACATATCCAGAATTTTCTTGTGTATTTAAATTGTATTTAAATTCACTAGAGTTATTTTTATATAAAGTTACCCAATTGCCTTCATGAGAAGAGGCTGAGTAAGTTGGTTTTTCAATATCCCATAAATATTTTGTTAATGTTGTATATCCCCAATTGGATGCTGCATATGTCCTCTTGCAATAAAATTCAGCAATCTCATAAAAGCTTGAACCTTTTATGATTTTATTCCAAGGATCTTTTTGAGACATTTCTCTCTTTTTTCTTAGATAATAATCTTTATTACGACAGTTAATATCTAGACGGCCACGTACATTTTTGTTTCCCTCTAAAAGTTTAATTTTTATTCTAAAAGAATCTTTGTTTAGAGATTTATAACTTGACGGATTTATCCATTGGGTAATATTTCCATAATTATCAACACCAACAGGTTGCCATTCAGATTTTTTGTTGTGAGCAAGTAACTTTCCACTGAAGTTTAAATTGAAAAAAATCAAAAAACTAAAAATGGTATAAATATTACTATTGAAGTTTTTCAACCCTTAATGTTTTAAAGTTTTGTTATTTTTATTTTATTATTTTCATCAACAAGTAACAAGTTTTTATTAATTCCATAAATAATGGAGATCAATAATATTGTTTAGAATTTTTAGACCATTACTATTACATAGAGAACTAGTTTCGAGTTTAGTTCTATTGTTCTGGATGATAAAAATTTTGCAAGACTTTCCTATAAGAAAAACCTTTTTTCATTGACATTCCAAGGCACCAAAAAATTAATCAAACTTTAAAAAATATTTAATTTAATCAAATTGTTGTATTCAGGGTTTGAATTTTTCATCCATAAACTTTACAACTATGAGTGCTACCTCTTCATCGGCAAAAACTGATGTTGTCTCCGAATTTTGAAGCTTACCCCATTTTGCGATATTTTCATAAATAACTTTTGAATTATTTGTCTTCACAATAATCCAACCTTCTAAATAATCTAGAGGATGATATCTTCTAACAATTACAACTCCAGGATCCTCCCTTTTCTCACTAGGATTTTTAAAGCTCCTTTTTGGTGATTATCAGTTTTGAATGGCCAATGCTGTAGGTAAAGCATTTTTTCATCAAATTAAAATTTATTAGTAGCAAATAAATTGACAAAAAATATATTAATTACTTCAATTAAAAAATATTTTTATAAAATCATAATTTCAAAATTAGGAACTAAATAAACTCAATTATCCGAAATTCACATTTTCTTGAAATAAACCAAATAAGTTGTTTCCAACTATAGCAGCGATTATTAAAACAAAGCCAACTATTGCGAAAAGAGCAGTTACATCTTTTAGGTCATAAGGTGGTTTAAATAAAGGCTTCCGGTCTGCCATGATTATCAAATCTATAAATGTAATTTAACTATATTTGGATAGTGAATCTTTATAAGTATTAAGTTCTTTTCCATTCGACTTTATTTGTGCATCCATAATAAGAAGATATCTAAGAAAAGGATCTTTTGAGACTATAACTTTTTTGAATTTCTAAATGCCTTGTTGAATCAATTTTCGAAAATTTAAGATTTAATGATGAATTTAGAAGAGATAATCTTATTGAATATTTCAATGAGGCTTATAAATTGAATCCTACATTTTTAATTTCAAAAAATTTGTAATTTAGTTTTTCAAGTGTGAGGCTGGATAATAAAAAAGCCACTATTGGTGGCTTTTTTATTGATTCGATAAACAAACTAGCTTGTATAAGCTTTCCCTCTGTAAGTAAGTTCGTTATGTTGCTTTTTGGCAACTTCTTTGTTTTGGACGTACTTTTGCCCTCTGTAAATTAGAGTCATTTTTTAAGCTCCGGTTTCGCTCAAGTCCCCGTTCCATGGCTTAAGTCGATTTGCGGCTTGCTATACGCAAGTTGAACGTTTTAGTAGCGGTTGCTACAAATTTACAATAACATCGAATGAAATTATTTGTCTAGGTTTTTAATAAATAAACTTAATATCTCAATTATGAAATCAGGCTCCCACTAAAAATATTTATGTTTATTTTTATGAATTTATTTTGGAGGTTACATTTTGTTCGTTTTTGATAAGTATTTTTTAATTAATGAACTTTTAAATGTAAAATTCTTAAGATTATAAAATTTGTTTTATGTTTTCTAGAGGCAAAAAACCTACAGTAAAAAAATCTGCGATAGTTGAAGAGACTCCATTATTTGCTCAATTATTACCATTCGCGAACAGAATGAATGATAAGGTTCAGTTGGTAAATGCTTTGGCTTTTACTTTTATAATGGGATTCTCAATTTTTGGAATTGCTCTATGGAAACTATCAGGGCTAACCTAATTATTTAATTTTTGCAAATCATCAATTTTTGATTCTTTGTTTTCAATTATGGTTATTAACCATTTAGAGGCTAGCCCTCTGGATATTGATCTATTTTTTAGAAATCTACATATATAAACATGTAGATTTTTTTCGTTTTTGTAGTTGAATTTTTCTTCAAAATCTAAGATATCTTTTTCAGATGTTCTTTTTCTTAGCTCATCTACTAATGCATGACTAGAGGAATCATTAAATAAGTTCCTAATATTTAAACTTAATGTCATAAATAATTTTGTTTGTCCCTGTTTAATAGGTAGCCATAAATTAAATTTTTAAAAACTAATTTATATTTTTTTTTTACAAATAATTCAAAATTTAATCTTTTGGTTTAGCTAGAGGAAGTAGGCACTTATCTGAATCGCAACCTGCTGGCCCTGCTTCAGAAAGTTCCCCAACATCATATTTATTAAGCGCATCAAAGAAATCGTTATTAACTTTCCTTTCTATTACTTTATTTTGCAATGATATATATTCCTCTTTACTTATTGGTTCAAAGGGTAATCTAGGGAAAGTAGCGTTAGCACTAAATCGAGCTAGCAATGCCGCTGAAATATATCCCTCATTATTTTCTATTGCATTATGAATAACCTTAGCTAAATCCTCGATTTCATTTTCTCTAAATTCTACGGTTGCAGAGGTATTATGTTCTGTGTAATGTTTCTGGACTTGCATGTAAAAATCAAATTGAGCCAGTGCTGAGAAGTTATTGATGTCTATTTGATCTGCTCCATCTATATTTGCCCAACTAACTTCTGTAGGGATTTCAACTAACCATTCTGTACATCTTGGATCAAATGGATTATCGAGCAAGCAACCATTTTCATCTTTATCAGATTGAGATGGAACAACTGAGTAACCATAATCCATACAAGCTAATGCGATTGGATCATTCTTCCTGAAAGTTATTCTTCTTATGAATCTTTGAGCCTTTGGAGGATGCCATCCTGGAGCTGCTCCGGTAAGAAGACTTTTAGTCCCAGCTGGCTGAACTGTTGTGCATCTATTTGGTCTCCTTAGATTATGCTTGTCACAATATTCCCATACAGTTTCTTTTACTATTTTTCTCCAAGAATCTAAGAATTTAGCTTCTTTTTCTTTGAAGGCCTTCCCTTCTTCGCTATTTGGCCTTCCTGCTTCCCACCATTTCAACCAGGGTGTCCCAAAGGCATGGACACAAAAATCAAATAATCCAGTGAAACTTACTCCTACTATAGGATCATATTCCCTACTCTTTCTGTAACGCTCAACTTCAAACTCATGATTAAGCAAGCATGCTACAGAAAGAGCTGCTGCTTTAAAAGCTTTTTTTTGCTCTTCAAAATTTCCTGGATCAATCTGATTTAAATGAACTTCAGCCAAATTGCAGTGGAAATCATTTCCCAAGATCTCCCCACAAGGGTTAAGTCCATATCGGCTCATCCTATGGTCTAACTCTTCTTCTGAAAATGGGCCATAACTACTATTAATCCAATTTCTTGCTTCATCCTTACCTTGCTCTGAATAGATTTCAATAAATTCCTTTCTCAACTCATCATCTTTGAGAATATCTGCATTTGATCTTGCGATTGCTTCTGGAGCAAATTGAATGGCCCCCTCACCTGAGTGGAATTGTTTTGTTACTGCATCCAAAACAGTTTGGTAAGTGGGTTTTGTATGGTAAACCCTAGTATGATTAGCCATCCTGAGGGCATCTTTTTCAGGATCAATTCTCCAATTACCATTCTCATCTTGACTCCATAAATTTTCTTTTGCCGATGCTGCTTCCTTATCATCTGAAGCAAATTGTCTCATTCCAGCACTTCTTCTTATATTCCCAGCAACTATAGTAACTGCAGCTTCATCAATTAATAAACAACATTCTACTGTACTTAATTTCCTGCCTATTGCCTTTCCAAGAAGTGACGCAACTCTTGAGTAGAGATCTTTCAATTTAATAGGATTTGCCATCCCACCAAAACCTTTTAATGATTCTCCAGCAGGTCTAATATCTTCCAAATTTATATAAACATCAATTTCTCTTTCAAGATTTTTATTACTTGAAGCCTCAAGAAGATATTTATAGCTATCTACCCAACCTCTTCTGCTATCTCCAACTTTGATGTGAAGATCTTTTCCTTTTATTTCTATTGATGACTTTTCTTCTCTTTGACCTTTAGGAGTTATTCCAACTTCACTGACTGATTTAATATTTATTTTGTTAATTACCGTAGGTAAATTATTTATAAAATGAGGCTCAATTATTGCACCTGTTCCACATCCCATCATTGCTAAGTCCATCATTAATGCGAAGGCTTCCCAATCAATTAAGTTTGTTGAGGTACAGTTGTATGCTCCTGAGAAATTTTGGTTCTTATTTATCCAAGGGGTTCCGCCTATCCACAACCATCTTCCTGAAGGTTGGGCTTTTTGGTTACTTTGCATCTCTCTCATTAGGATCAATTCTTCATCAGAAAGTTTTCCTAACTCTTTTAATCCCGATAAATTCCTTTCGCCTACTTCGCTCCAGTTCTCCCTTTTGCCAGATGAAGTTTTTCGACTGTAAGATCTGAAAAAAACTGGATAAGCAGCTGGCGCAGTCTTTGGAAAATCATCTTTTCTAAGATTATTGGGATTGCTCTCTGAAGAAGCTTTATTTGGTGCAACAGTCACGATAAAAAAAACGTATGTAAATAACCCGTACTGGAAGAATAACTCTACCTGTGGCGTCTGCAACCATTCTTACCACTATTTAACGGTTTGTGTAGAATTATGTTTAATATGAAATCTTTGTTTCAAGAAAGGATATGGAAAGAATCCCTGAACCTGAATTAATGGTAGAAAAAGAGCAGGTCATTTCTTATGACGAAGCTGATTTTTCAGAAGGGGAAGTAAACCTAATTAATCAAATAAATTACTATCTTTTGAGAAAAAATATTTCTTTAGGTGAAAAAGATTTAATAGTTGATTTAGGATGCGGCCCAGGAAATATTTCGGAGAAGTTAGCAATAAAATGGCCTAATACTGAAGTAGTTGGAATAGATGGTTCTAAAGAGATGATTTTGAGAGCAGAATATAATAAAAGTATTTCTAATAATCAAAAAAAATTAAAAAAATTACGCTACATTTGTTCTGAAATAAAAGACATTAAATCAAATAATTTTTTATTTAAAAAAAAAATTAGTTTACTTGTAAGCAACAGTTTGATTCATCACATTACCAACCTTGAAGATTTCTTCAACACAATAAGAAATTTGTCTAGTAATGTCACTGTAAATTTTCACAAGGACTTAAAAAGGCCATTAGATGAAAAGTCAGCTTTAGAACTCAAAGCACAATGTTCAAAAAAATATAATGAGATTTTAACTAATGATTATTATGCATCTTTAAGAGCTTCTTATACTTTTAAAGAGTTAAAAAATTTTATTTTAGAGAATGATCTTTCCTCTTTAGATGTGTTTGAAGAGGGTGATAATTATTTAATAGTCTATGGTAATGTTTAAGAACTAAGTGAAAAGCCCTAATATTATAAAAATGAGCTTAGGTACTAAAATTTTAAATAATAAGGAAATACTGGATGCGGTAAATAAAAGAAGAAATTTTGCTATTATTTCACATCCAGATGCTGGGAAAACGACTCTAACTGAGAAGCTTCTTTTGTATGGAGGTGCCATTCAACAGGCCGGAGCAGTAAAAGCTAGGGGTAATCAGAGAAAAGCTACCTCAGACTGGATGGAACTTGAAAAACAAAGAGGTATTTCTATTACATCAACTGTATTACAATTTGAATATGAAAGATCAGTAATCAATCTATTAGATACACCAGGACACCAAGATTTCTCAGAAGATACTTATAGAACATTAGCTGCTGCTGATAATGCAGTTATGCTGGAAGATGCTGCTAAAGGACTAGAACCTCAAACTAGAAAATTGTTTGAAGTTTGCAAGATGCGAAAAATACCAATATTTACTTTCATAAATAAAATGGATAGACCAGGAAGAGAGCCATTTTCTTTACTTGATGAAATTGAATCGGAACTTGGATTAAATACATTACCTATAAATTGGCCAATTGGGAGTGGTGAGGAATTTAGAGGGGTTATTGATAGATTTTCGAGAGAGGTGATTTTATTTGATAAAGCAGTGAGAGGTAAACAATCTAATGAGAAAAGATTAAGCCTTGAAGATAAAGAGCTATCAAAATATGTAGAGAGGGATTTACTTGAAAACTCACTTGAAGAATTGGAGGTTCTTGATGAAGCTGGATCGAAATTTGAAAAAGAAAAAGTTTTTAATGGCACTTTAACCCCAGTTTTCTTTGGATCTGCCATGACTAATTTTGGTGTAAGACCATTTTTAGATAGTTTTTTAAAAATGGCACAAAAACCAACTTCAAGAAATAGTAATAAAGGAGATATTGAACCTGCAAGCGATGAATTTAGTGGGTTTGTTTTTAAGCTTCAGGCAAATATGGATCCAAAGCACAGAGATAGGGTTGCTTTTATAAGAGTTTGTAGTGGCAAATTTGAAAAGGATATGTCTGTTAAACATTCCAGAACTGGGAAAACAATCAGATTATCAAGACCACAAAAAATATTTGGGCAAGATAGAGAAGTAGTTGATGATGCTTATCCTGGAGATGTTATTGGTTTGAATAATCCAGGTATGTTTTCTATTGGAGATACTCTTTATACTGGCGCGCATCTGGAATATGAGGGCATACCATCCTTTAGTCCTGAAATATTCAGCTGGCTAAGAAATCCAAATCCCTCAGCGTTTAAAAACTTTAGAAAGGGTGTTAATGAACTTCGAGAAGAAGGTGCTGTTCAGATTCTTTATGACTTTGATGAGAGCAAAAGAGACCCTATACTCGCAGCTGTTGGTCAATTGCAGTTGGAGGTAGTAACTCACAGATTAAAAAGTGAATATGGTGTAGATGCAAATCTTGAAGCAATGCCATATCAATTGGCTAGATGGATTTCTGATGGATGGCCAGCCATTGAAAAACTAGGCAGAATTTTCAATTGTAAAATAGTTAAAGATTGTTGGAATAGACCAGTTATTCTTTTCAAAAATGAATGGAATCTTAATCAATTTGTTGAAGACAATAATCAATTAAATTTAAATAAAGTTGCTCCCGTTGTTAGTGGAGTCGAACCAATTGTTTTATAAAGTCTTAATGGATTATAAAATTAGTTAATCTGTTAGTATTGGTAAAAAATTTTGGATTCAAACAGTAGTAAAAACAATAACGAAAAATCACCTTATGAAATTTTAGGTGTAAAAGAAGGCGCTGCTTTTGAGGATATTCAGAAGGCTAGAGATATTAAAGTTAAAGAGGCTGGTGAAGATTTAATTTTAAAAGCGAAAATAGAATCTTCCTTTGATCAATTACTAATGGGGAGTTTGAAAGCCAGGCAATCAGGAAATGTAAGCTATGAAGCTGTGAGTGCCTCAAAAAAAGAAAAACAAATTAATCAATTTACCAATAATAATTTCCCACTGCTTTCTAAGATAAAAAATTTAAATAATAACTCTAAGAACTCAACCCAGTATAGTCTGCCAAAAATAACCCCCCCCTCATTTGATAATCTTTCAATAAAAATATCTGTTGGGCTATTATTTTTAATTTTGTTATTTATCAGTCCAGACTCTAATAATAGACTTTTACTCTCTATCTCAACATTAATACTTACCTATACTCAAATTAAATCTGGGAAAAGATTTATAGGTTCTCTGGGTTGGAGTGTTACCTTTCTCTCGATAGGGTTAATATTTGGTGGATTGCTTGAAAATAATTCTTTCATTCAGGAGGTATCAAACAACTCTTTATCATTACAAAAAATTCAAAGCATTCCAGCCATGGTTATTTTATGGCTAGGCATAACTTTTTTATGATTGATTTTCTATCATCGATTTAATTTCTTCATAACTTATAAGATATTTATTCTTACAAAATTCACAAACCAACTCTGCTTTGCCATCTTTCTTGAGGATGTCCTCCAACTCGCTCTTATCAAGCATTTTCATCGCATTTAAACTTCTTTGTTTGGAACAATTGCATTTAAAACTAACTTCTTGGGAACGAGCTTTTTCAGAGATTGATTTATCGTCAATATCGGGAAATATATTTCTAATTAACGCAAGAAGATTATCTTTTGATTTAAATAGGTCTTCGCTGAAAGAATTAATTTCTTTACATCTTTCTTCAAGTAGTGAGACAAGTAGAGGGTCAGTATCTTTTTTAGGTAGAACTTGAGCTAATAAGCCACCACTACAAATAACACTTTTATTTTGAATCTTTTCTCCAATAAATACAGCGGAGGGAGTTTGCTCTGAATGATATAAGTATGAAGCTAAATCTTCAGCAATATTTCCATTTACTAATTCAACAGTGCTTGTAAAGGGTTCTCCAAACCCACTATCTCTAATTACATTTAAATATCCCGTACCTAATGCTTTTGTAAAATCAAAAGAATATTTATTATTGCCTATTTTGACTAGGTCTAACTCTAAATTAGGATTCCCTACATAACCCCTAACTTTTCCGTCTCTACCTGCATCAACTAGTAATCCTTTTAAAGGTCCGTCAGATCTAATTCTTAAAGTAACTCTCCCATGCATTATCTTCATCGAGCTTGCTAAAAGCAGTGAAGCACTAAATGCTCTTCCTAATATACAGGTGGTTAAATAAGAAAGACCGTGTCTTTTTTTTGCTTCTAAAGAAGATTTTGTTGTTAAGACCGCAACTAATCTTATTCCTCCATTTGCCGCAGTAGCCCGAACTATCCTATCCTGCATGATTTTCTTTCATAAAATTTTTATTTTCCCTTTTTCCAAGAATAATATTTTAGAGGGAATTCCCTCAAATAAGGCCGGTTCATGAGTAACAATAATAATTGTATTTTTATTTTTTAAATCCAGAATTAAATTCTTCACATCATTTCTCATTGAATAGTCTAATCCTGCAGTTGGTTCATCAAGTAAAAGAATTGAGGGGTTTCTAAGTAGCTGAACAGCTACAGCTAATCGCCTTTGTTGTCCGCCACTTAGTTGTTCTGGTGGTTGGGTCAGATTAATTTTTTTCAAACCAACTTTATTTAAAACTATTTCTATATTTTTTTCTCTTAAAGATTTATGGCCTATTTTTAATTCTTTCCCAATGGTTGTACCTATAAAGTATCTTTCAGGAAATTGGAATACTACTCCACAAAACCATCTTCTTTGCCTAGAAGATAAAATTTTATTCTTCCAAGTAATTTTTCCTTTTTGTGGATTTGTTAATCCGCTTATTATTTCGAGTAGTGTTGTTTTCCCAGAACCACTATTCCCGCAAATTAAAATGATTTCATTTTCATGAACTTTTAAATTTAAATTGTCTATTATTTTTCTTTCACCAGTTTGGGGTTGATAAGATATTTCTTTTAAATCAAGCATTATTAATTAAGTTATAGGTATGAATTTTAATCTAGTAATAACTTACTTATAATAGCTTTAGATCTAAAAAGCTATTAGTAAATATGAATATTATTTTTAGGGAAGTTGATCCTTTTAATTGTTGGATATGGATCAGGTTTTCAGAATCACCAACTCAAGATGAAAAAAATTATTTAGATGGTGTTTTTGATAGTTGGTACGTTTTAGGAAGGTTAGGTGGATTTAATTCTGAAAATTTGCAAACTCATGAAGAGGGTTCCGATCTAAGTTGGATGTCCTACGATAATGATCAAAAAAACGCATCTCTTCCGGCCTTAATGCATAATTTAGGAATTATGGAATATCAAAACCTGTGGGGAAGATGTTGGGTTGATTTTGGAACTTCAGACTCCATTTCAATAGATATATTAATTAATTCTTTGAATGAGATATCAAATAATTATGTAAAAATTGAAGAGTTAATTATTGGGGGTGAAAATAATGATTGGGCAATTGAAGAACATGAAGATTTAGTTTTCAAAGATTAAATGTTTTAGATGGAAGACTTAACAAGATTAATTATTTCCCATGAAAGAATTGAAAATATTAAGAACAATAATTTAGAACTTTCTAAAGAAGAGTCTCACTATATAAATAAAGTAATGAGGATAAAAAATGGGAAAGAAATATTTATAGCTAACGGAAAGGGTTCATTATGGAAAGCTATAAAAGTTAAAAATGATTGTTTAGAAATAATTCAATTAAAAAAACCTCACTTATTTCAAGAACAAGAAATTTACTTATTAGGCATAGCTGTTGTTATACCAAAAAGTGGTTTTGAGGATATTTTAAAAATGTGTACTGAAATAGGAATTGATTTTATACAGCCATTATTTTCAGAAAGACAGGTAAACAAAAATTTAAATTTTTCTAGAAAACTTTTGAGATGGAATTCAATTATCAATGAAGCAGTTGAGCAAAGTGAGAGATTATGGAAACCATCTATTTTAAATGGCATGGATATTATTGAATGGCTAAAAAGTAGAGATAATCAAGAAAGAGTTTCAATTTCTATAACTAGAGAAGAAACACTTTATGACTTAAATAAATGGTTAAGAAAACAAAAAGAATTCGCGAATAAACAAGGAGATATTTTTTGGAATGTAATTGGCCCTGAAGGAGGTTGGTCCTCTAAAGAAATTGATTTTTTTAATAAAAATAATATAACCTTTGTTACACTTTCCGACACTATCTTAAGAACTTCAACGGCTTGTATTAACGCATCATCAATCCTAAATCAGTGGAGAATTGATTTAAAATTAAGGAATTAGATAAATATGGATTTAATAAGAAATCAATTTTTTATAGGTTTTTGCATTAATTTTATTTTGATTTTTATATTTTGCAAGATTCCTTTGATGACAAAAAGTGGTTGGGTAAGTGCAGGAATTTTAGGCACAATTTTGTGGGGTTGTTTGTCTTGGAAGGGATGGATGTCAGTTGTAATTTATTTGTTATTTGGATCTCTCGTTACCAAAATAGGTTTTAAATTTAAAAAAGAACAAGGAATAGCTGAAAAAAGAGGTGGGAGAAGAGGCCCTGAGAATGTATGGGGCTCTGCAGCTACAGGATTATTTCTTGCTATTTTGACCAAATTTAATGCTGCCAACGTAGTGATGTTTAAAGTAGGTTTTGCTGCAAGTTTTGCTGCAAAGTTGGCGGATACTTTTGGTAGCGAAATTGGAAAAAGATTTGGTAAAGAAACATATTTAATTACTTCACTTAAAAAGGTTGAGAGAGGAACTGAAGGAGGAATAAGTATAGAAGGAACATTAGCTAGTGTTTTGGGATCAATATTTATGGCTTTTATAATGCTTCGTCTGTCAATTATTTCTACAAAATATCATTTTATAGTTGTTATAGTTTCTGGATTCTTGGCAACACTATCTGAAAGCATTATTGGTGCTAAATTTCAAAACAAATATAAATTAAGTAATGAATTAGTAAATGTTATTCAGACAAGTATTGCTTCTGTTTTTGCTATCTTTGCTCTTATTTTATATACATATTTTTAAATTAATAATATTTGGAAAGACCTAGGATTCCTTCCATTTTGTAAGAATCTCCCAGCTTTTAAGTCTTTGGAAAAGCCAGAAATGACCTTCGGAATTTAGATGAATTCCATCATGCGTAATCCAATTTTTACTCCTTTTATCAGAGTACATTTCTCTAAAAGTAGGAAGAAATGGGACGTTCTGATTGAGGCATACTTCCTCCATTCTCCTTTCATAAGAATTACAAAAATCATTTGAGTACCAAAGACATCCTGCGAACGGCATTTTAGTTTCGTCAACTGGTGTCAGACCAATAACAAATACATTTGTTTGAGAGTTCATTTCATTAATTAGCCTCTCTAATCCATATTCAAATCCATCTATATCTAATTGATGTCTTCCATTTATCTGACCAATTGCTGCAGTGTCGTTAAGGCCTACATTTAGAAGGATTGCTTTAGGTTTATTTCTTCTCGTTTCTCCTCTAGATGACCATTCTTTTTCCCATCTAGATGAAACTTTTTCTATCCCATCTCCCCTAACGCCAAGTTGATAAATGACTGGCCCATTGTGGTTATTGCACCAATCTTTTCTAAGCCTCTCACACCATCCACCACCCTCATTATCTCCCCATCCATAAACTGAGCTATCTCCAATTACAACTAGCTGTTTTGGTAAACTAATCACTATAACCGGAAAAAATAATTACTTGATTTAACAAATTATTCTTACAAATCAAGTTAAACTATTTTTGATTTTACCATTTATTAATTCGCCAACTATTGCGATGGAGCTATAAGCTATCAAAACTATGGTAACTTCCTGCCATGCGAAGGAACTTAATGATTCTTGCAATTGCCAACCTAGACCAACACTTCCTATAACCCCAACAATTGCAGTTTCTCTAATAATGATGTCAGATCTATAAGCGCAATATGCTAAGTAACTTTTTGCTTGTTGAGAAAATAAACCTAAAAGCCAACTAGTCTTTTTTGAGATTACTAGAGATTTCATTGCAATATAGTTTTTCTTGTCTTGGCTATCTAGATTTTTAAAAAGTAATTTGCTAGTAATACCAGCGTTGTGGAGACCTAATGTTAAAGCAGCTAAAGATACAGAAGGATTATTAAAAGTTAATAGAGTTAGAAGTATTACAGGTGTAGGTATTAAACGTAATAAAAATGCAAAAATTTTTATAAAAATTTTAGAAGTATTGTTGTTAAAAATTCCTATTACTAATGGAGGTAAACTAATTGCGATTCCTGTTGATAAAAGACTTAAAATTATTGTTTCTAATATAAGTTTTAAGAAATCAAATAATCCTAATTCTGAGCTTGATTTAAATAGAGAAGTAATGGAATTAAAATTTTCAAAATTATTAAAAATAAAATAAAGAAAATATGAAAAAGAAAATAAAATTGTTATGAAAAAAACTGCAATAAAAAAAATAGATAGGATTTTATTTGTACTATTAAATTTTATTTTTTTGAATATTAATCCAGAAAGAATTATCAAAATTGCTAAGGACCATAAATAAGTCCATAACTCTCTAAAATTTAAAGTTTGGAAAGATAAAAAAATACTGGTTCCTATTCCTCCAGCCCCAAAAAGTCCTAAAATCACCGTACTTCTTATTGAACACTCTAATCGATATAAACCAAAGTTTTTAAATGTATTTATGATTGGATTCCATATTAGAGTTAGTAAAGAAGAAAATTTAGGTGCATTTATTTGATTTATAGATTCAAAACTTTTGTAGTCAATAGTTTCTAATTGTTCAGCAAAAACTTTTGAATTTACAGCAATATAAGGTATACATATAGCTATTATTCCTATCGAAAAATTTATTCCATATATTTGCATTAAAAGTATTCCCCAAACCACTTCGTGGATAGATCTAATTATTGTTAGAAAAAACCTTATTATCCGGTAGAAAAAATTTGGAATATTAAAGATTTTATAATAAATATTTGAGGAAATTATTCCAAAAATTGCTCCAAAAATAATACTTACTAACCAACTAAAAAAACCAATTAATATAGTTTCATTTAATCGCTTAATTACGATAATAATAATTTCATTATCGATCTTAGGATCAAATGCAGAAATTAAGAATTCTTGGAATAATTTAAATCCTCCAAAATGAATATTGTTTATTAATTGAAACCCTAGAGGTATGCATACCAAAATTGGAAGAAAAGATAATGAGGTATAGTTTAATTTTAATTTGTTCAACTAATTAATATATTTTGTCTAAATGAATTTTCTTTAAGTTATTTCTTTTGACATTGAAAAAAATTTTACCATCCCTGATTCCAATTACTTTATCGAAATCATTCAACAAATCTAATCGATGTAATGCAATTAATGCCGTTTTTGGGGATTTTTTTTTATTATTTTTATCGACACTTTCTAGCATTAGGTATTTAATTGTTGTTATCAATTTGGGATCTAGATTATTAAAAGGCTCATCTGCAAGTAATATATCTGATTCTTGAATTAATGATCTAGCTATAGCCACCCTTTGTTTTTGCCCCCCAGATAGTTTTCTGATTTTTTTGTCGTAAATAGAGTTATGAAGTTTACATAATTGCATATATTTATGTGCTTTCTTAAAAGAACTTATATTTAGTAAATTTTTCAAAGCGAAATAAAAATTGTTTTCCGCTAGTAGTCCACAATTAACATTTTGTTCTGCAGAGAGATCTTCTATTAATCTTAAATCTTGCCATATAGTTGTTATTTTACTTTTCTGCTTTCTATCTAATTCCTCGAAACTTTTATTGAATAATTTAACCTCACCTTGAGTTGGCTTGATAGTGCCATTAAGTACTGATATAAGTGTAGTTTTTCCTGAACCGCTTTTACCTAAAAGTGCAATTTTTTCCCCAGAATTTATTTTTAAATTTATTTTATTTAGGATCAGATCATTTTTGTATTTGTAAGATATATTTTTTAATTCTAGGACAGTATTATTCATCTAATTTTATTTAATTTCCTCCCGATTTCCTCTATATTTTTATACTGTTTTGATTCTGCCTTTATAAATCTTTTTGCATTGAACATATCTAATATCTGTTTATGTGATTTTTGCTTTATATCTAAATTTAGAATTACTGATTTAAGTTTGTTTGTAAACCCTTCACCGAATCTATTTTCAAGATCCCCTTGAGCAATCCAATGATAGTCAACATATTCTGGGGTGATCCAGAATAATTCTGAATTACTTGTTCTCTTGGGATTATTTTTAAGAGTGTTTTCCCAAACTTGTTTATTTAAAGCACCAGCATCAAATGCTCCACTATTAACTAAAGCTATAGTGGCATCATGACTCCCACTAAAACCTGCTTTTTTGCCTTTAAAGTGTTTAATTTCTACCCCTGCTCGATTTAAAAAATATTCTGGCATTAATCTTCCAGAAGTTGAGTTTTCAGAGCCAAAAGTAAATCTCAAATTTTTTAGTTTTTTAAGTCCTTCAATGTTTGAAATTGGGTTAAGTTCTAAATTTTTGTTTACTATAAAAACACTTTTAAATTCCTTATCGATATCTCTTTGAGCTATGACAATTGAATTAGGAGTTTGTAGTCTGGCTTGAACTCCTGATAAACCGCCAAACCAAACTAAATCTAAATCTTTAGTTCTAAATCCAGTTACTGCTGCAACATAATTAATAACAGGAATGTATTTAACTTCTAAATCAAGTTGTTTGGATAATTCTTTTGAAAATAAATTAAATCTTTTGTCCAAAACATCTTGGTTTTGATCAGGTATTGCTCCAACTTTTAAAACTTTGAGATTTGAAAATACAGGTGATGAAAAAATAGAAAATAATAGAGATGAACTTAGTAGGATATTTTTTAAATTAAACATAAATTATTTTAAATTAATAGTATTCAGAGATCGCTTTTTCAA
>CACAYX010000023.1 GCA_902536775.1 uncultured Prochlorococcus sp. | reverse complement strand
TTTTTCAAAGTGCTTAATTAATTGCATAGCTCTTATTTTTGGCGCACCAGTCACTGTCCCAGCGGGAAAAGATGCTTTTAGTAAATCCCATACATCAGCATTTTTTTTTAAAATTCCCTTAACTTCACTAACTATATGCATAACATGTGAATATTTCTCAATAACCATTAAATCGTTGACCTTCACAGTACCAATTTCACAAACTCTTCCAAGATCATTTCTCCCGAGATCGATTAGCATTACATGCTCAGCGATTTCTTTTGGGTCTTTTAATAAATCCTTTTCTAATTCCAAGTCTTGTTGCTTATCAATACCTCTAGGTCTTGTACCAGCTATTGGTCTTAAGCTTGCAACAATCTGACTATTTTTATTTTTTTCAGCTTTAACCATTACTTCAGGACTTGAACCTATTAGGTACCATGAGCCAAAATCAAAAAATGACATATATGGAGATGGATTAACCATCCTCAAACTTCGATATAAATTAAAGGGATCATTAGTGACTTTAGTTTGGAATCTCTGACTTATAACTATTTGGAAGATGTCTCCCTTTTTTATATATTCTTTTGCAGAGAGAACTGCATCCTCAAAATCTTTTTTCTTCCAATTACTCTCTAGATCTAAATTAAGATTCTCATTATCATTCCAATCTAAAAACTCATTTTCTTTTAGAGGAACTGTCATTAAATTTCTAGTTTTCTGAATTTTAGAAATTGAGTTTAGATACAACTCTTCAATAGAAAACTCTTTTAAAGAAGTTGTATCTGCATATACCACTGCAGTAATACATCTTTTTATTTGATCAAAAATAACTAATTGATCAAAAAACATCCATGAGCCATAAGGGATATTATTTTCTGATATTGCATTTATTGGAACGCTTGGTTCTATGCGATTTATTAATTCATAACCCCAAGAGCCATATAACTGTCCAATTGATGGTAAGTCATCAAGCATGGTTGACTTATATTCCTTTGTCCAACTTTTTAGGATATCAAAAGGATCACCTTTATGTGTTTCAGTTTTGCCATTATTCCAAGTTTTGACTATTTCTTCTCCATAACAAACTGCTTCCCAAAGAGGTCTAGTAGCAACAATACTCCACCTACCCAAACTTTCCCCACCTTCAACAGATTCAAGAAAAACACCATGGGAATCTTTTGAGGATAATTTTAACCAAGTCGACAATGGAGTCTCTAAATCTGCTGGCCAAGTGCGAATGATAGGTATAAAATTTTTACCTTCTTTGTAAGCCTTTAAAAAACTATCTTTCTGTGAGCTGATCATATTAATAATGTCAACCCTAATTATAATTATTTTCTTCTTTTATATCAACTTTAGGGAAGTTAATCAAAAGTATTCTTAGTTGTAAATTTCAAACCAGCTGGATTAGGATTTTCACCTATTCTTCTTGGATTATGACCTACTTTCTCTCTGCCTTCATTTACTTTTTCAGAGAAAACACCATCTTTTGGATGTAAAAATTCAATATCCCCACCTGGGAAAATTCGGTAGATTTTAAAATCTTCAATTCTTGGTTTGAAGGCTCTTAATTGTGTCCCTAATGCAAGACATTGTTCTTTTCTTGCAAAGTACATTAGATTATCACCTTCATGCATAATAGCCGCTCCACCGGTGGGTAATTCAAATGCTTGTTCCTTTGAACTTTTCCATACAATTGCATATTTTTCTTCGGTTTCTGCTGAGTTTAATAAACCCCCGGTACTTCCTATATGCTTTGGAAATTGACCAACTAAAGTTTCAGTCATCCTAATTTTTGATTTATTTATAATAAGAAATTAGCATTCATATTTTGCAAAATTCAAAATTAATATGAAATTTTCTACATTATTTAATATATGAATACCTTAATTCTCATTTCATTTTGCATCTGAAATCGGAAAAAATACTGTCAAACCTGTGTCACGTCTTTGTGTGACATGCCCTCCTAAACTAGCTAACAACTTCTGAGTGGCATTTTGACTAAGTTGTAAACTTCCAGTTTGAGGGTTCCAATTTAAAACAGGGCCAATATCAGAACCATTATCTTTTTTTAGAATTTCTTTTTGATTATTATCTAATTTTTGTACTTTGAGTTGAAGTTTGAGTTTTTGACCAGCTGGTCTTAATTCTAAAATCAATGTACTACCTTCTTTTAATCCTCTAGTATTTTTATCAATTAAGCCTCTTAACATTAATTCCAATTTTTCAGAATCACTCAAAATTTGTGGAAGTTGTTTGGGAATATCTATCTTCAAATAAATACCACGTCGATTTAATTGTTTATTCCACATAGGAGCAAGCTTTTTAAAAATTTCGGCTAAATTAATCTTCGCCAAGTTATTCAATGATGGTACTTCATTACTAACTAATTCTGCTGCATTAAAGATTAAACCAAACCTATCAATTTGTTCATTACATTCATTATCTATTTGAATTAAACGATTTCTCATTGATTCATCCATTTTATATTTTTTTAAAGTAGAACTTATTAGGGTTCTTATGGTTGCCAAGGGAGTTCTTACTTCATGAGAAATTGCACGTAATAATTTTGCTTCAGTTATTTGCACATTTTTTTCATCATGTTTCACAGAATTTTGTATATTATGATTTGGGTTATTATTTGCTAATTTTGCCGATAATAATGGCCAAAATAATTTTTCAAATTGATTGTTAATATTAAGGTTGCCTAAATTATTTATTGCATTACGAAATTTTACTCCTTCCTCATAATTTTCTTGATTTAATTTTGCATGCATTAATTCAATTGAAAGTTTCAAGCTTTCTTCATCACACTTCATTAAAAGAATTTTCTTATCTTTATCTCCTACAATTGATAATACGCATTGAAAATTTGGGGTGATTATCATCAAAAAAGGTTCATAGCCATCTTCCTGACAAAGATTTAGGACTTTGTAATTACTAACTAAATCGAAATCTTTTTTTGTCTTTTCTGAATTATTGACTGGTAAAAAACCTGCATTCTCATTTTGAAAGTATGGAAACCCTTCAGGAGACCAAAGCCATCCATGAAGTTGATTTAAAAATTTTTTATCATTAAAAGCTGGCAAAGGCGAGGCAACCCAAATACCCCCCTGTTTATAATTCTTAGATAGGAAATCTTTTTGAATAACTTCTAAAGAAGCCCACCACATTCTTCTGGATGTATCATCATCTACATATATGGCTTGAACACCTTTAATTAAAAGCTCTTGAATTTTTGTTATGGTTATTCGTGATTTCATGAACTTCTTAGTGATCTTGAACGTTTCAATATAGATAAAACAAATCCAATAGATATAAAATTGGTCATCAATGACGTTCGACCATAGCTCATAAAAGGAAGGGGAATTCCAGTAACTGGTCCTAATCCAATAGTCATAAATAGGTTAATAATTATTTGGAATAAAAAAATTGAGGCTATTCCAATAACAACCAAAGATTCAAAGTTAGTCCTAGCAATTGTTGCAGTATTAATAATTTTTTTAATCAAAAAAAAGAACAAAAATAAAACTATTATGCACCCCACAAAACCCAATTCTTCGCCTAGCGCACTGAATATAAAATCAGTATGTTGTTCTGGTATAAATTGCAAATTAGTCAACTTACCTTGTAGCAAACCAGTGCCGAATAATCCTCCAGAACCAATTGCAATTTGACTCTGTATCAAATGATATCCCCCACCTAATGGATCTCTATTTGGATCTAAAAATAAAACTAATCTATCTTTTTGATATTCTTTTAAGCCATATTGCCACAAAATTGGTGTCAATTTTGCCACTAATAAATGAAACAAAATAGCGAGAGCAGAAAAAATAATTTTCTTTTTTGTAGATCTATAAGCTAAATATCCCATAAAAGGAATCCAGAAAATAAGAAGAGTTGGTAAGGTTAGATATAATATAGAAGTGATAATACAAAACACTAATATCAGAATCCACTCTATGGGCATTTGTGACCAATAGAGCATCACACTTGTCAAAACAAGTAAAACTAAAGAGGTACCTAAGTCCGGTTGAAAGAAAATTAATAACCAGGGAATAACTACTATTAATAAGGGTAATACTAAATCTCTTGTTGTTAAAATTATTTTTTTGTCGAGTACTAAAGCAAGAGTTAATACAGTACTAAGTTTAGCTACTTCGGAAGGCTGAAAAGAAAAAATGCCCAAATTTAACCATCTTTGAGCTCCAGAAACTGATATCCCAAAAAAATAAATTAGTAATAAGGATATTAAAGTACACAAATAAAATGGAACCAAATACTTTCTAAGTCTCTCTAGCGGTATATAAGAAATAAAAAATGCTAAAAAATAACCTAAAAAACCAGTTAGGATATGATCTAAATAGTTAGATACTAAAAAATCACCCTGAATACTTTTTATTAATAATCCCGAAATAATAACTAAAAAAAGAGGAATTATAAGAAGTGGAGAAAATAAAAAACCTCTATTAAAGTTGTCTTTTTTTTGTAAAAATCCTCTGTTATTTAATAAATAAATTCTCCTAAACATCAATTAACTATTAACAAATTGATTCTTAATTAATTGAGCTAAATTACCAAATACAAGAGAACTTTCTTTATTGGGTTGGCTTATTGAGATTGGTACACCTTTATTACTATCATCGACGAGTGGGATTTCAATAGGTATTTGGGCTAATAATGGTAAATCATTTTCTTTAGCTAATGTTTGTCCACCTCCCTTACCAAAAATTTCATATTTTTTACCTGGCATATCTGGTGGAATAAATACTGACATATTTTCTACAATTCCCAGTAAGGGTACTCCGAGTTGTTTAAACATTGCTAAACCCCTCCTTGCATCTTGTAAAGATACTTGTTGAGGAGTAGTGACAACTATAGCTCCAGAAATAGGAACAGATTGAGAAAGGGATATTTGAGCGTCTCCTGTTCCAGGAGGCAAGTCAATAACCAAAAAATCAAGATTATTCCATTCAACTTGGTACAAAAATTGTCGGATAATACTATTAAGCATTGGTCCTCTCCATATAACTGGCTGACCTTCTTCTATAAGGAAACCCATTGATACCAAAGAAATTCCATATTTATTTATTGGTATTAATCTTTGATCACTGCCACTACCTTCTGTAACCTTTGGATTCTGTTCGGCAACTCCCATCATTGAGGGAGTATTAGGTCCATATATATCCGCATCCAGTAAACCAGTTTTAGAGCCTAATTTAGCTAGAGAACAAGCGAGATTAACTGCAATGGTGCTTTTCCCAACTCCACCTTTACCACTGCTAACAGCTATGATATGCCGAATCCCATCAATTTTCTGCAACTCAGGAGCATTACTTTGATTTTGAGATTCTGTTTTGGAAGGATTATTATCTATCTCTATTTGAATATCATCAATATCTTCAAAATCCAGTAGTACTTTTCTAACCTCCTTTACAATTCTATCTCTCTGAGAATTTGCAAATGATGGCAATGATAGTGTTACGATTACTCTCGGTATAGTTACTCTTACGTTTTTAATCCAAGCTAATTCAATTACATTTTTCTGTGATCCAGCATCTAGAACTTTTTGTAAAGCTAAATTCGCATCTTCTATTGTGGTCATTAAATTTTTAAATATTTTGACAAGGTAGTCGACAGTTTAAAGATTAAGAACTATGTCGAACTATCAAATAATAGGCAATAAGGACCCCTTAAGAGAAATTATAAAGAGAAACTTATAATTAACCAAAAAATTTTTTTTCTTCAAGATTTACTAAATACATGTTGAAAGAACCTCCTAAAAACTCGAGAGAAAAAACTAAAAATCTCTTATTAACTCTACAAGACAAAATTTGTTCAGGACTTGAACATGTAGATGGCAAAGGGAAATTTACAGAGGAATCCTGGCTAAGAGACGAAGGTGGCGGTGGAAGATCAAGAGTATTGAAAAATGGTTCTATTTTTGAGCAAGCAGGCGTTAATTTCTCTGAAGTACAAGGAAAAGAATTACCTCAATCTATAATCTCTCAAAGGCCCGAAGCAAAAGGTCATGAATGGTTTGCTACGGGAACTTCTATGGTTTTGCATCCTAAAAATCCCTATATTCCTACAGTTCATCTGAATTATCGATATTTCGAAGCTGGTCCTGTTTGGTGGTTTGGAGGAGGTGCAGATTTAACCCCTTTTTATCCTTATCTTTCTGATGTAAGGAATTTTCATAATGAACATAAAAAAGCTTGTGAGAAAGTTGATCAAGATTTGCATAAAGTTTTCAAACCATGGTGTGATGAATATTTCTTCTTGAAGCATAGAAATGAATCTAGAGGAATAGGAGGTATTTTTTATGATTATCAAGATGGTTCAGGCAATATTTATAGAGGAAATAATCAAAACGGAGAAGCATCAAAAGCTTCACAAAATATTGGCAGATCTAATTTAAATTGGGATGATTTATTTTCTTTAGCGGAAAAATGTGGGCAGGCATTCCTCCCTTCATATTTGCCCATTATTGAAAAAAGAGCTTCTCAAACATATTCATCGAAGGAAAGGGAATTCCAGCTATATCGAAGAGGTAGATATGTCGAATTCAATTTAGTTTGGGATAGAGGGACAATTTTTGGACTACAAACTAATGGCAGAACTGAATCTATATTAATGTCCTTACCGCCTTTAGCTAGATGGGAATATGGATATAAAGCTAGGAAGAATTCTCGAGAGGAATTTCTCACATCAATTTTTACAAAACCCCAAGATTGGTTAAACGATAAAGAGTTAGAGATATTCTGTATAGAGAATAATATTTTTGATTAAAAATTATCGAATAAACTTTTAAATTATCTTAAATAGGTGTTTTAAATAAAGAACCGTCGCTTTTCAATTGAAGTTTTTCTCCGAGTTCATTTTCTAAAGAGATTAATTCATCCCTATGGGCTCTAAGTCTCATAAAAGTTGAATCATTTTCATTTTCGTTGATTAACCTTAATTCAAATTTCTCCTCTCTTGCTGATTTTTTAAAATAAACAATTCCAGACAAAGGGCCACCAATTAATCCCAAAAGAATAGGCCACCAACCCAATTCAGGATATATTTGAATAATTACTAATCCCAAAGCACATGAACCAAAACCGCCTAGAAAACCTAAAAAAATTGCTAAAAATTTACTAGAAACAACTTGACCCTTGAATATTAAAATTCTTTGTTCAAAATCTCCTCCTGTTTGCTTCCATCCCCTCAAATTAAGCCATTCACATAAACTATTTAAGACCTTGATTGGCTGCTGAGAAGATGAAATCTCAACTATGGTTGTTCTATCTTTACTGGAAGCCCTAAGAAAAAAAAATAATCCTATGGCCAAGAGAATTGTGAGCAATAATGTTGAATTTAAGGAATATGACATTAAATAATTTTTTTTAGTAACTCGAGAATAAAAATTAAAGTTACATCATATTATAATTTTTTATAATCATTCTGTAATATATTCCTGTTAGATAAAAATTCTTAATTAAATAAAAATCTTAAATAATATTCTAAACCTTAAATTTCTTTAAATACTTATTAAAAATGACTATTGAAAATAAAAATATTGATCTTCTTTATAAAGATTTAACAGTAGATTTATACAATCTTTATAAAAAATCATCCTACCTAGCTATCGACACTGAAGCAATGGGTCTAATTCATGGAAGAGATAGACTCTGTTTAGTACAAATATGCAATGAATTTAAAAGAACATCGTGTATAAAAATCGAACTTAATACATCTTCTTCACCTCATTTAAAAAAACTTCTTGAAGATGAAAAAATTACTAAAATATTTCACTACGCGAGATTTGATGTAGCAGCTCTAAAATGCAATCTTGAAATTAATACAAAAAATATTTTTTGTACAAAAATTGCTAGTAAGTTGGCAAGAACTTATACAAATAAGCACGGTTTAAAGGATTTAATTAATGAATTGTTAGGTATAGAACTAGACAAAAGCTCGCAAAGTAGTGATTGGGGCAGTAACGAAGATTTAACAAAAGATCAATTAGATTATGCAGCAAATGATGTTAGATATTTAATTGAAGCTATGCATAAATTAAAAGTTATCTTAGAAAGAGAGAATAGATATGAATTAGCTCAAAAATGTTTCGAAACAGTTTCTGTACATGCTGATTTAGACATACTAAAATTCTCAAATATATTTGAACATTAAGAATCAATCTTCAGTTAAAAAATTATCTTCACCATCAAGCGTTTCCATAAGCTTATCAAGTATTCTTGAAGAACTTAATTTATCTCCATCATTTTTTTCACAAATTTTTAAAACATTTTGAGCAACTTGTATTTTTTCTTGAATATTTTTCGAGCCTTCTTTTGCAATTTGAATTTCTACTTTCTTTTTAGCAGAAGATAAGCTTATACTCATAAGTTTTGCAATCTCTGCACAAATTTTTAGATATTGCCGATCATTTATTGGATACATAAAATAATTAAAAAGCTAGTGCCATTTACTAAGATAACAAATTAAGGTTTATGGCATCTACGATTTTCTTACTTGCTCCGGATTCCCCCATTCTTTTTTTTCCAATTTTTGCTTGTTCTACCCTTTCAACTTTTCCTTTCAAAAGTAAACTTAAACGTTTTAAAAGAATTTTTTTGTTCTTGCAAACTAAAACACTACCACCCAATAATCTTGATTGCCTTTTTGCAAATGATTTTGTAAATTGTGGTCCAGGTCCCGGTAGAGAAAGAGATGGAATTCCAAGGCCAGCAATTTGCTCTGTAGCAGTTCCTGCATTAGACAAGCCAACTTCTGCCATGTTGGCCCATGAATTGAATTTACCTTTTCCAATCACTACATATTGATATTTCTTTTTCCATACTGAATCTTCATCAATTAGAAATTTAACTTTACTCTGTTTTATAAAACCATATTTAAGTAAAAAACTTTGAATTTGAATCACATTCGCATTAATGCTCAAAGGCAAAAGTATTACCAAATCCTTTGATAAATCAAAATCTTGCAAACAATTTAGAAAATTATCAAGATTTTTAAGAGCTTCAGGGTATCTACTTCCAACTAACAAAATAATCCGTCTAAAAGAAATAATATTTGATATCTTATCGTTTGTTGCATCAACAAAATCCATCATTGGATTACCCAAGTATTCTGCATCAATATTTTTTTTATTCAAATTATTAGCTGTAATTTTATCTCTCATAATTAAATTTTTACATCTTGGAGATTGCATTAAAAACATTTCCCATGGATCCCATTCAGAACCTTTCAACTTATGATAAAAATCGCTTAAATCCCAACCTGGCCCACTACTCCAAGTATGATCACTTTTGGGAGTTCCAATGAAACTAAAGTCACATTCCGAACTCCAAGCGTAGAGTAATGGCAAGAAATCGCCTACTGCGATAATTTTGCAGTTATGTTTTGACTTCTGTCTTACAAGTAGAAAATTTCTTAAATTATAGATTAAAAATCCTGCAAACAAATCAAGCACAAATCCCTTCAGACTTTGATTACTAAATCCTCCACTAGGCAGCACTTTTAAATATCCTATTTTGCGAAAATTCTTTGATTTTATGGAATTAAATACATCTCCATTTCCTACTAACGGCAAAACTTCAATATTTTTATTTTTTATTTTTTTTAGTAATCTTTTTATTATTTCCGATGCTATTACATCTTCTCCATGACCATTGCATAAAAATAATAGAGAATGAGACACCTTACTGTTAAGATCATAAAAAGACTTAATCAAATCTTTTTCGGCGGCATGGCCAAGTGGTAAGGCAGAGGATTGCAAATCCTTTATCCCCAGTTCGAATCTGGGTGCCGCCTTTTTAACTTTATTAACTAATTCTACTGTAAATCGTTCCAGCAAAATTAGTTTAGAGAAACGATGATTCATTTATTAATTAAATAATTGTTCGGTAAAGGACGGTAAGTACGAGCTTTATGCATTACTTTTTCTTTTTACCATTATATCTCCCTCAAGTTACCGTCTTAACCACAGAAAGTAACAGCACTGAATAATATAAGAATTAGGCAATTTGATTTACTTATATTAATGAAATCGAAAAATAAAATAATTTTCTATTATGACACTAAAAATTATCTCTCTACTTTAATTTAAAAATTGAAAAAATATTTTTAATACCATATTTAAAGAAAATTAAGAACTAATATGGAGCTAATAAATAGTTTCTTAAAGAATGAAATTTTGGATGTGGACAATCATAATTTCATTAATAATTTTAGGTTTTGTTGTAAATTTATTTGAAAAGAAAAAACCTAAATTATACACATTCAATTTTACAGATTATCCCTTGATGAAACCCATAAGAATTGACACAAAAGGTAAAGGGTTTTTCACACTAATAAAAATATGGATACTTGGTGTACGATATTGGGAAATCGCAAAAGATTTTGAATATGTTTTAAACGGCAATAAATATGTAATACCGGCAGGTTTTATTTTTGATGGTGCAAGTATACCAAAATTTTTGCATCCTATTGTGTCACCAGTTGGTGTACTTTTAATACCTGGTCTTGTGCACGATTATGCTTACAAATATGCCACATTATTAAGAGAAAATAAGAAAGATACCATGGGCGTTATATCTCAAAAGAAAGCAGATGAAATCTTTAGAGATATTAATATCGGAGTAAATGGTATCTATCTTATGAATTACTTAGCATACTGGTCGTTAAGGATATTTGGTTTTCTTGCGTGGAACAAGCATAGAAAAGTTAACGCTAAGATTAAGTAAAAAAGGAGTTTTTTAAACGAACTAGAAAGTTATTATGGTTTTAAAGAAATGAATTGAATTTAATCATTGCTAACATGTCTAGATTAATTATGAGTTAGGGCATGAATATTCTTTTAATCTTCTATCTCTTTCATTATTTTTTACTTTAGATTCTGCTATTTAGGCATCATTTTTTAATTAATTTACCTAGCAGAAATATGAGCATTTAGATTACATCAAAACATTTTCCAAAAGAGACGATTTACATCTAGCAAGTCACATGCGGGCTCCCCTGCTGAAAATGTTTTTGATCACATGATCAGGGGATGTTTGTAGATTGAATTAAGATCCAATTGAAGACGTAGCCTTGGCCAACCGAGAGGCAAGCAATTCAAGAGTAAAGAGCGCATTGTCTGAATCATTTTCGATGCATTCTAAAAACTGACGCCGACTTAGAATCATCACTTCCAAATCAGTTGAAGCAATCACATTGGCCGATCGTGGCAAGTTCAAGAGCAACGACATTTCTCCAAACAAATCGCCCTTCCCCAGAGAAGCAACTACCTTATCTTCACGAGAGCCATTAGCATTTGAAACTGTAACTTTAGCCTCACCATTTACAATAAAATACGCACAATCTCCCGGAGCACCTTGCTCCAGAATCACCTCACCTTCATCGAAATACTCCCGAAAATATGGTTCCATAAAACCAACTATTCTCTGCCTTGCAACAAAATCAATAAAGCTCCCACGGATATCATCCGAGCAGAGCATCATTGGTTGTATTGCAAGGTTATAGTGCGAGGATTGAGTAACATCACCGATACTTTTAAAACCAATTCTCGCCATCAAACGTTTCAAAGCAGGATTAAAAGGAGCTACGCAGTGAGTAATGCCATTTCGATGAGCCCAGTAGTATGTCAGCATCATCATGCCATTTAATATTTTTAAATTCCCGCGATTTTCTGGATCCACTGCCAGCTGACTCAGGGAAGCCGTGATTGCACCAGCAGGAAGCATGGGACGGAAATCAAAATAATCATCCGCCGGGAACCCGATCGTTGCATCATCTCGATTCAGCCGTGCAGTGCCGACAACATCGTCACCACTAAGGGCTACCATCAAGACTGATGTTCCACAGCAATCAAAGCGATCCATCAAGCAACTGTCTGGTCTGGGCTCAAAGCGGGCATCAGCCTCAACAAACACTTTATGGCGCAATCTTAGGCACGCATTTCTTTCTGCCGGAGTTTCAGCTAGCTTAATAATGATGCTCATTAGATATAATTCTTAGATTCCTGCTTCGATGCGTTCACAACGTATTCACCTTTATGAAAACGTTTACGTCTGAGGTTAGGCATTAATTGAGAAGCAATCTGCACATCATTAGCACTCTCGTCCATGCGAAATCCCTGCTTTTTGAGAACTGAAGAGATAGAACTTTGAGAACAAAACCATGCGAGTGATTCACTTTTTGCTCGGAGGTAAAGCCTTAAAATCAATCCACAATCATTTTGTGGTGACTGCAAGGGTTCGAGGGAGGTGAATATAAATCGGCAATTACCAACAACCGATTCACGAATAGAAAAGAGCAGATGACTCACATCACTCTCACTTAAATACATTAGAACCCCTTCGCAGATAAAGACAGAGCTCAAACCCGAATCAAAATCTGAATTGAAAGACAGAGCCTCACGCAGACTCTGCTGAGAAAAATCGACAGCACTAAAATGAAGATTAGGGCGATCAATTATCTCAGCATCAAGAGCATTCTGTTTATCCTTACTCGTAGCAGGATGATCAATTTCTAAAAACTTAACCCCACTAAATTCCTTGGACAACATATACGCGAGCATATCAAATCCAGCTCCCAAAACAATAACTTGCTTGACACCAGAAGCGATTGCGTTTCGAACAGAATGCTCAATAAATGTTTTCCTAAGTACATAGTGAAATGACATCCCAGGTAGTGTTAAGCGTTCGAACAATTTCAACAAAAACCTCATAGCAGGATTGCTCAACTGCTTCAAAAGTTTTCGACCATCACGCGAGGACTTAAGAATAAACTCGCTACTCTCAAGCAGCTGATCTGGAACATGTTGTCGATATTGGGAGTAACGACCGCTATATACGATTCCTTGTGCAACTGTATACGCCGTGGAGCTAGCCTCGTCAGTATTCATTTAATTTGAAAAAATCATTTAGCATCAATAATAAACGTGGATCTGAGTGTTGGCTTTTTTAATTTTTTTAAACAATTATTTAAAATTTTTCTAGAAAATTTAAATTATTTTAGTAGTCATTATCTGCTACGCACATTCCTAAACATCTAACACCATTTGATGCAGTCCTTTTGCAATGATTACATAGAATAGGATTATTTTCTGTAGTAAGGTTAATTTTTGAATTATTTTGGCCTTTAATACTTATTAACTTTTGTGTTGAATCAAATAGAGTCATTCTTGGAATCATCACTTGAATCGATACTAACAACAAGTGAAGCATTTGTGTTGGAAGAAGGTATATCCATAATTTTTACAGTTTCTTTAGGCTCATCATTAACTTGATTTTCTTCAGTACTTTCATCAACTGCACAAGCTTCAAGAGCCTCTCTAAGTAATGAATCAAAAGTTGCTCCAGGCAATCTATGTCTTGCAACCTCAAGAAAAGTTCTAGGTAACGATTCAGATGCAGCATCTCGTAAAGCAGGATTATTCTTTCTATGTTCTTGTTCTTCTTCTATTGATTTAATAAACCTTAGTGTGACATCTCTTTTGGTAGAAGCTTTTATCAGAGTATCGTTTTCCGGATTACTAACATTAGGTTCATTTTCAAGATCACTAAGTCTTTTTTCCAAACTATTTAAAACTTCATTAGCTTCTTTACTAATATGCGCTAATTGACCATCGGACATATTAGGTAAATCAGCGACAAAAACTTTTCCATGATCCCTTAGTGTCAAGAAAGTTGGCCTTGGACCTTGAGTCTGTCTAGCAATTGATTCAGAATTATTACCTATTGGTCTTTTTGGAGGTGTAGGACCAGCTGAACTACGTCTACGTGTAATTCTTTGATTATTTGCAAAGGGCATTGAATAAAGGTTAAATCTTAATACTTAAACTTCCGATATAATTCGGCTGTAATTTTATTATATTACACCTAACTTTTTCATTTGGGTATAAAAAATAATTTTTAAAACTCATTTAAGAAAGTTAAAAAAATTTAAGTTAAAATTTCTGGTAAAAATTTACTAATTGTTGAATCACTTTTTCGAACTATCTTTCCAATTACCCAACTATCTATATCATAATCTTTACAGATACTTAATATCGCGTCCTTAAATTGTTTATCAATAATTAAACAAAATCCCACTCCAAGATTGAAAGTATTCCAAAAATCTTTTTCAGGAATAGATCCTTTCTCTTTAAGGAATTTAAATAAAATAGGTATTTGCCAAGAACTGGTATTGATATAAGGAATAAAATCAGAAGGAATACATCTTGGTAAATTTTCTGGTATTCCTCCTCCAGTTATATGAGACATTGCTTTAATTTCTATATCTTCAGATAACATTTGGTTAATCACATTATTGTAAATTTTTGTAGGTTTCAATAACTCATCATAAAAATTTAAGTGAGAAACTTTTTCAAATTCTTTAACTATTTGATTATTGTTTTGAATAATTTTTCTTACTAAACTAAAGCCGTTACTATGGACTCCATTACTTTTTAAAGCAATTATTAAGTCATTTTCAGAGACCTTTTTACCATTAATAAGCTTATCTTCATCAACTATTCCAACACAAAATCCTGCAAGATCATACTTATTTTTTGAATAAAATCCAGGCATTTCAGCAGTTTCTCCGCCGAGTAATGAACAGTTATTTTCTCCGCATCCATGTGAAATTCCCTGCACAACCCTCAATAATTGTTGCTTATCAAGCTTACCGGTAGCAATATAATCTAGAAAAAATAAAGGTTTTGCACCACTTGTAATTATATCGTTCATGCACATAGCAACTAAATCAATACCAACCTCAAAGTGAAAGTTTTTACTTTGGGCTAATTCTAATTTTGTTCCAACACCATCAGTGCCTGAAACAAGAACTGGTTTTTTAAAACTATCGATAGGAATTCTAAAAAAACCTCCGAACCCGCCAATACCCTCAATCACATTAGATGTATGAGTTTCTTCAACTGCCTGTTTAATTTCGGAAACAAATTCTCGCCCAGCTTCTATATCAACACCTGATGTTTTGTAATCCATGAAATAAAAATGATAGACTTTCCTTATATAGATATTCCTCCTAAGATTGCTTTTGTCCAGTAATTATTTATCAAATAGATTTATTTTTTAAAAACAAAGTGAAGAAAGTAATCATAAGGAAAACTGAAGAAATAGAAAATTGGAGGAGAAATATAAATAATGAAATTAACTTCATTCCAACAATGGGTAATCTTCATGATGGTCATATTAAACTAATATCAACAGCAAAAAATAACAATTCTAATATTAATTTAGTAAGTATTTTTATTAATCCACTTCAATTTGATAACAAGTTAGATTTAGAGAATTACCCTAAAACAATTGATAATGATATAAAAATCTCCTTTTCAAATGGCGCAGATGCTATCTTCATCCCAAGTAATGAAGAAATATATCCACCGAATAATAAAAATATTCAATTCCTAAAAGCTCCAAAAGAATTATCTTCTGCATTATGTGGATTAAATCGAATTGGACATTTTGACGGGGTTTGTACAGTAATTTATAGATTACTTAATCTCATCAAGCCAAAAAATCTTTACTTAGGAGAAAAAGATTGGCAACAACTTTTAATTTTAAAAAATCTTGTCCTTATAAAGAAATTAAATATTGTTATTAAATCCATTCCTACACAAAGAGATTTTGATGGAATTCCCTTAAGTTCACGTAATGTACATTTATCAAAAAACGAAAGAAAATTGATTAGGTTTTTTTCAAGTGAGTTATTAGAAGCAAAAAAAAATTTTCAAAAAGATAAAAAGATCAATTTAAACCAAATAATTAAGAAGCTATCAGCAAAAAAAATTTCAATTGAATATTTAGAACATTTGCATCCTTATACACTCCAAAAGGCGAGAAATGAGGATAATATTTCGTTATTGGCTGGTGCGATAAGATGTGGAGAGACAAGATTAATTGATCACGTTTTTCTAATGAAAAGAAGGCCGATTATTGCAATTGATGGTCCTGCAGGTTCAGGTAAAAGTACTGTAACAAAGTTAATAGCGAAGAAACTTAAACTTTTATATTTAGATACTGGCGCAATGTATAGGGCATTGAGTTGGCTTATGATAAAAGAAAGTATTGATTATAAAAAAGAAAAAAAATTACAGAATATTCTTAAAGATATATCTATACTTTTCAAGTCGAATACAAATTCAGATCAGGATGTTTATGTTAATAACTACTGTGTTACTGAAGAAATTAGGTCGCAAAAGATAAGCTCCATCGTTTCTAAAATTTCCTCAATAAAAGAAGTAAGGAAATTCTTAGTAGAAGAACAAAGAAAAATTGGAGAATCAGGCGGTCTTGTAGCTGAGGGAAGAGATATAGGAACTACTGTTTTTCCTCATGCAGAACTTAAAATATTTTTAACTGCTAGCATCGATGAAAGAGCAAAAAGAAGAAAATCTGATAAAAATAGTAAAGAGTCACAAGAAATAGACCTTCATACATTAAAAGAACTTATAAAGAAAAGAGATTTTGAAGATTCCAATAGGGAAATTTCACCTCTAGTAAAAGCGAATGACGCAATAGAAATTATTACGGATGGATACACAATTAATGAGGTGGTGGATAAAATTATTGATCTTTATAATGACAAGATTCCTAAAGAGACTGAGATCAAATAAATTCAAGAAATACTTTCCAAAAAACCGTTTACTGAGTCTTCTAAAATATCAAGGACATAATCGAAGCCCTCATCACCTCCAAAATATGGGTCAGGAACTTCTTGCTCATTAAAAACTGTTCTAAAATCTTGTATTTTTTTTATTGATGCAAAACCAGCTGAAGCTGTTCTATTTTTAAGATCTTGAATATTTCTAAAATTTGAATCGTCCATCGCAATAATATAGTTAAATTCGTCAAAATCTTTGTTGGTAATTTGACGAGCCCTGCTTAAAATATTTATATCTCTTCTTTCTGCCGCAATTCTCATCCTAGAGTCAGCTTTTTTCCCAATATGCCAACTCCCAGTTCCAGCAGAATCAACAATAAAGCCATCGCTTAAGCCCTTCTTTTCAATTAGACTTATAAAGATAGCTTCTGCTGCAGGCGACCTACAAATATTTCCCAAACATACAAAAAGAACAGAAATTTTTTTCATATGATTTCAAATTTCATAAATTATAAGACTTTTAAGTAGTAAATAAAACTTCTTTAATTAAAGATTCAGTAAATTCTTTACCAAACAAACTCGACAACATTGGCCTCGCTGGATCATTATCCCTTCTATAATTCAAATAATTATTTTGACCATTTATTAATTCTTTTTGCATTTCAGTATTGACTTTTTTGCTTTCGAAAAGAATGTCCAAATACAAATCAAGATATTCCTTAAATGAGGTATAAAGCTGATTAGCAATTAAAAAATCACTTCTTTCTTCTTTGGGTAATTTTGACCATATTGCTCCTGGAGAAAAAAATCTAGCTACATCCGCAGACATTTCTTCAGCTAATGGGAGTGATGAATGACAATGATTTTTGAGTTTGATAAGTTTTTCTAATAACTGATTATTGTATTGATTTTGTATTTTTAATGAGGGCTGAAAATCTAACACTAATAAATAACTATTAGGTAGAGAAACAAAATCTACTCCAAAAAATGGGACGTTATAAATAGTATTAGGAATAATTAAAAAATTTAAAACAGAATAATTTGGACTATTTATACACACTGCTCTTGCGAATTGAATTCTTTTTTTATGCGTTACACCCCAAGTAGAGAGATTCACATTTTTTTTTGATTTTTTTGAACCATATGTTGAATCTTTATAAGAATATTCCGAGGGTATTTTTTTTTCTAAACAGTTATATTTACTTAAATTATTTGTTAAATATTTTAAAAAATTATGCCATCTCCAATCTGGCCTGTAAAAAATAGTATCTTGTATTAACATTCAATAAATAATCTCATTATTTAATGTAAAAAGGAATTTATTGACAAATTTTTTTGTCCATTTTTCTCCAAAAAAAGATTTAAACAATTTATCTGCAGGGTCTTTTTCAAAACTATACTTATCATATTTAATTTGATTAATCTTTATTTCTTCTGCATCTAAGAATTGATTAACAGGATTCGATTTATGAATGTTCAAATAATTATTTACAAATGAATGAAATATATTATTTAAATCTCTATCAAGATTTAATTTATTTCCTCTACATATAATTACCCATGGCGAAAAATACTTTTTTGAATCATATATATTCTTCATTTTATTATTATCAAATGCAGAATATTTTTTTTTAATAATACCTAAACTTGAACAATATTTTTCGAGATATTTGTCTTCTTGAATTAAAGGTTGATAATCAAGTATTGCTAATAACTTTTGAGAAGTTCCAAACCATAAAATATCAGCTCCTAAAATAGGCATTTCACAATCAAAATTAGGATATGCAACCGTATTAAACACTTGCAGTTTTTTGCCACCATCTAATCTTGTTATTCGCCACTTTCTATATTCGGGGGATGAAAAAAGCCAATTCTTAATAATATATTTTGAGTCTTCATTATGATGTTCTTTAAATTCGCTAGATATTTGTACTTCATGACCATTTAATTCATCAATATTGGTTTTAAGAAAATCAACTAATGAATCAAACATAAATATTAGGTCTCGGTACTCCCTTTCCTGACTTTTTTTGTAATGTAATTGAATACAATTTTTCCTAAAACAGCAATCAAGTTACCTTCAAGCTCCTTAAACATTTTCATATTGTAAGTAAAAGCTTGATTAGCTTCATCAATAATTTGATCAGCAGTCTTTTGATTTATTGGAAGTTTATTCAAGGTAAGGGAATATTCTTCCTTGAATTTCTTTTCATCAGCAATTAACTCAAACTCATAAAAATTTAAACCATCATTTCCCTGCAAATTTAATGCTTTTTTAGCGATCCTTTTCAAAATTTGCCCTCCAGATAAATCTCCTATATAGCGAGTGTAGTGGTGACCAACTAATAGCTCTGGTGAATTTTTTGCGACCTCTCTGATTCTTTCAACATATTCTTCTGCTGAGTGAGAAATATTAATTTCATTCTTCCAGTTTTTACCAAAATAAAATTTAAGATCATTTACAAGAGTTTCTTTCCTGTATAACGATTTAAAACCTATAGGTTTTATTACGGGATGTTCCTCATTGACCAGTCTTTCAATTTCTTCTTCCATAGCTTCATACACAAAATATAAATCGCTAATTAATTTTCTATAAGATTTTTTTTCAACAACTCCTTTTAAAAAACAAGCCACAAAGCCAGTATTTTCTGCCATAGTATGGGATTTTTTTGTCCCTTCTCTTAATTGTCCTGCAAGAGCAACTGCCATATATTTTGAATTATTTCTGTAAGTGTATTTAATCTACAAGGAAAATAGATAAAACAGCTAATTTTTGTTACCAGCAGATGTTGTAGAGAATAACTTATAAAGTTCTTTACAAACCAAAAAAAGGTTATCTTTTTGTTCCTTTTGCGGTAAATGAGTACCAGTCATTTCCCAATCACCGATGGTAGCCACTCTCCATCTCTCGGAGGGAACAATCATACCTCGCATTATTATTCCCAACAATTTCGGAACTCTGCCATTATTATCATTTTCAATTCTTAATTGTAAGAGTATTGCTCTACATTCAATAAGTGGACTCCAACCAGGGAAATGAAACGCAAAATCAATTGTATCTTTCATGGATTCATTATTTGAATTATCCCAGGGACTAAAGTTTACGCTTGCATCTGGAAAATATTTCCGAAACAAAGCTGCAGTGGAAGCAATTTTATTGGCTATTTCAACATTACTTACATTTGAACTTGCATTCATAAAGTAGTTGAGTACTTTTTTGAAAATGACATAATTTGCTTTAACTTGCTTGTTAACTACTTTTTCTTTTAATAAAGATGTTGAAATGCTGATCAACAAACTATTCTCTATTCACATTTGAATAATAAATTTCTAGGTTTTAAAGAAAATAACTCATCGCAAATTACAATATGAAGAACTTTAATGAGTTATATTTTATTAATTAAATGCTATGCCAAAATTTGAAAAATTAACTTTACCTAATGAAGGCGAGATAATAACTTTTAATCAAGGCAAACCTAATGTTCCTAATAACCCAATTGTCCCATTTATTAGGGGTGATGGTACTGGAGTTGATATTTGGCCTGCTACTCAAATCGTTCTTGATTCAGCGATTAAAAAAAGCTATGGAGATAAAAGAAAAATAAATTGGTTTAAAGTCTATGCAGGCGATGAAGCTTGTGAACTTTATGGAACATATAACTATCTGCCTCAAGATACTATTGAAGCAATCAAACACTTTGGTGTAGCCATCAAAGGTCCTTTAACGACTCCCATCGGTGGAGGTATTAGATCTCTTAATGTTGCATTAAGGCAAATCTTTGATTTATATAGCTGTGTTAGACCATGCAAATATTATTCAGGAACTCCAAGCCCTCACAAAAAACCCCAAAATTTAGATGTTATTGTTTATAGAGAAAATACTGAGGATATCTACATGGGTATTGAATGGGAAGCAGAGGATAATAATTGTCTTGAATTAATTAATCACTTAAATAACGTTGTCATACCAAAAAGTAAAAATTTAAAAAATAGATCCATACCAGACGGATCAGGTATTGGAATAAAACCAGTAAGTAAATCTGGTAGCCAAAGGCATATTAGAAAAGCTATTGAACATGCCAAAAGATTATCAGGAGATAAAAGGCATGTAACTCTTGTACACAAAGGGAATATTATGAAATATACAGAAGGTGCATTTAGAGATTGGGGATATGAATTAGCAGTAAATGAATTTAGAGAAGATTGCATTACAGAGAGAGAAAGCTGGATTTTAGATAATATTCAGAAAAATCCAGAAATTACAATTGAAAATAATGCT
>CACAYX010000022.1 GCA_902536775.1 uncultured Prochlorococcus sp. | reverse complement strand
GTAAATCTACATAGTTGAGAAATTTGATATTTATTTAATGCTGTACCGAGGGAAGCTACAGAATTAGAAATACCTTTTGAATGAAGAGAAATTACGTCAAAGTATCCTTCGACAATAATAGCTTTATCTCTTTTTCTAATATGGTTAGATGCTTTTTCAAATGCAAACAACATTTTCCCTTTTTCAAATATCTCTGATTCAGGAGAATTAAGATACTTGGGTTCCTGTCCATCAAGGGATCTTCCACCAAAGGCAACTACACGTCCCTGCATATCATGAATTGGAACGATTAATCTATTTCTAAAACGATCATAAATCTTGTCAGAATCTTTTTTAGAAATTGCAAGGCCTGAAGCCAATATTAGATTAATAGGAAATTTTTCTACATTGGACAGATAGTTAAATAAATCATTCCATGAATTTGGGGCGAAACCTAATTCAAAGTCATCAATAATTTTATTACTCAGGTTTCTTTTGGATGTTAAATATTTCAAAGCTTCAACACCTCGAGAGTTATTTAATTGAGACTTAAACCAATTTTTAGTGACTCTTAATATTTTATAAAGTTCTTCCTTTCTAGATAATCGCTTTTTATAAGCTTCTACTTGGGGACCCTCAAGATATTCAACATTAATATTATTCTTCTTAGCAATAGAAAGTACAACATCAGAAAAATTTGCACGAGTAAATTCCATTAAAAATTTAATAGAGTTACCACCTGCACCACAAGAAAAACAATAATAGAATTGTTTACTTGGTGATACTGTCATAGATGGCTTGGTATCATCATGAAAAGGACAAATGCCAACAAATTCTTTGCCTTTCTTCTTAAGAACAATATGTTCAGATATAACGTCAACAATATCTGCTTTTTCCTTAACCTCTTTAATAGTATTTGGGTTTATAGAATAAACCATTGATATTTTTCAAAAAATAAATAATGATTTATTTGTTATAGGTCAAAATCAAACAAGAATCTACTTAATTTCACAATAAAACTATTTTTTTAAATGATAACAATCGAAAATTTAGAAAAAACATTTAATTCATTAAGTAAGTTTAATTTGGTACTTGCCTCATTCTTCTTCAGTTTGATGACTTTGTGCGTAAAAAGTATTGATCAAAGGATACCTATTTATGAATTAGTTTTATTCAGATCATTGATAAGTTTAATGATTACGATATTCATTATTAATCTAAAAAATATAAATCCATGGGGCAAAAATAGATCATTACTTATCTTAAGAGGTGTTTTAGGAACTTTAGCTTTAGTTTGTATTTTTTATGCGATAAGAAATATGCCTCTTAGTATATCTACTGTGATTCAGTACACTTATCCTATTTTTATATCAATATTTGCAGGTATATTTATAAACGAAAAAATAGCTCGTAATATAATTTTTGCTCTAATTATTGGCTGGATTGGAATATTAGTAATATTAAATCCAAGTCAATTATCAAACATAAATGTTGAAATTGATAATATTTCGATTTTGATAGCATTTATTGGAGCCATTTGCACCGCATTGGCTTACGTAACAGTTAAGAAACTTTCATTTACTGAAGATGTTTATGTAATTATTGAATATTTCCCACTTGTTTCATTGATAACTTTATTGCCAATTGTAGTAATCAACTGGGTCACCCCTAATTGGAATGAATTAGTTTGGATAATAGGCATCGGCTTATTTACTCAATTAGGTCAAACTTTCTTAACTATAGGATTAAAAAATTTGCCTGCTTCTGAAGCTTCAACAATTAACTATTTACAAGTTTTATTCGGATCAATTTGGGGGGTTTTGTTTTTTAGTGAAATGATTAACATAAATTTTGTATTAGGTGCTTCACTAGTTTTATTAGGAACTATTATATCTACTACCAAATTAACCAAAAGGACATAGAATATCAGAAGAATAAAAATTACAGTGAAATTTTTCTATTTAGCTTTTTTGCTTTGTTTCTATCCTGATCTTAAAATTCATGCTTCCATACCAAAATCAGTAACATGTACAAGAACTGAATATAGAGAAGAGTATATTCCTGGAACGAAATCAAATCCTGGTTACGTAAGAAGTTATGAAGTTGATGTAGAAATACCTTGTGGAGGATCCGGAGGAACAAGAGCGCAGAAAATTAAAGATGATGACTGTACTGATGGGAAGATAGCTGGTGCATTACTTGGAGGAGGAGTAGGTGGCGCTATTTCTAGAAAAGAGGGTCGTTGGTGGGCAGTCCCGCTTGGTGCCGTGACAGGAGCAGCTATTGGTTGTCAAGTGGATGGTGGTTAATTGATTAGTTGGATAACCGGAGAGCTTGTTGAATTTTGGCAAACTAATCAAAAATATTTTATTTTAATAAATTGTCAAGGATTAGGCTACGAAATACAAGTACTAGAGACCTTTTTTGAGAAATTAAAGAAAGATAACAAACCTAAGGCAAAAATTATACTTTGGATAAAACATATCAAAAAAGAAGATACAGATTTATTATTTGGATTTGCATCTAAGGACCAAAAAAATTTCTTTATCCAAATTTTAAATATTAGGGGTATTGGATCTCAAATTGGTATGGGATTATTAAGTAAATTTTCTATCAATGAGGTTATTAATGCAATTAATACACAAAACAAAAAGTTAATAAGTTCGGTTCCTGGTATAGGACAAAAAATGACTGAAAGGTTAATTTTAGAATTAAAAAATAAATTTCAAAATGAATTTAAGATTGAGGAAGTGAAAAATAAAGAAGAATTTTTTGTAGATAATCATGAATTCAATAAAATGCTTGGTGATCTTCAGTTAACCTTAAAGTCTTTAAATTATACGAAGAAAGAAATTAACAGTCTTTTGCCACACATTATTCAAGAAACAAAAAAAATAGAATTAACTAATAAAGAAGAAAAAAAAATTTCATTTGAATATCTGCTGAAAGTAGCTATGAATCATATAGATAATGATAGTAGTAATATTGACGGATAACGTAGTAGAATAAAAATGAGAAAATTAATTTTATGTCATTAGATACAGCCGAGAAACAGGAGCTTATTAAAACACATCAGGTTCATGCAACTGACACTGGTTCAGCCGAAGTTCAAATAGCGCTGCTTTCAAAAAGAATATCGAAATTAAGCGTCCACCTCCAAGGAAACATTCATGATTTCGCTTCAAGGCAAGGATTATTAAAAATGATTGGTAAAAGGAAAAGATTACTATCTTTTATAAAAGACCAAAACTTTCTTAGATATCAAGAACTAGTAAAGAAAATTGGAATCAGAGGATGATTTCAATTAATGAAAAAAAAGCAATCTAAAAAAAAGACACAATTTAAAAAGAAAAAAAATTATTCTGAGAAAACTGCGTTTTCTAATCTAGAAAAAGCATCAAGTACTGCAACTACCCCAAAAAAATCATCAACTGGGATACCAAAATATGTTGCTGATAGAATGGCAAGAAGAATATTTTTTACAGCAGGAATTCCAACAATATTAGGGATGTCGGTTTTCGTAGTTAGCTACATTATAGTAACGAGAAATATTGCTGAAATACCACCTTCATCAACAATTGCAATTTCAGCATTGTTTTTTTTGTTAGGTTTAGCAGGATTGAGTTTTGGAATATTATCAGCTAGTTGGGATAAAGAACCTGGATCTTTTTTTGGTATTGAAAATATTCCAATGAACATACAACGCGCAAAAGCGGCCTTCAAACCTGCAACACAAAATTTCGAGGATAAAAGTTAATCTAGGAAACTAAAGATTTCAAGTTAACTTGGAATGAATTTTCTTCTAATAATTTACATGCTCCTTGTATATCTCCAATACAGAATTGATCGCCAAATTTAACGTAAGTTACACTATGCTCATTTCTTACTGCAGCTAAAACTGGAATCTTGATTCCACATCTATCTTTATCTGGTTTAAATTTAGTTAAACAGTTTCTTAAAGTATTTTGTACTCTTACATCTGATGCTTGAGAACTTTCAAGATTAATAATAAGCAATTTAAGGTTATCTATTTCTCTGCAATCATCAATTATTAATTGAGTCTTATCACTTTTTTTATCTATTGTTCCCCAAAACAATAATCTAGTATCAGTCAAAAGAAATTCGGATAATCTGACATAGGTTTTTGGAAAAACTATTGCTTCGCAACTTCCAGAAAGATCTTCAAGCTGAACTATAGCCATCCTATCTCCTTTTCTCGTTGTAATTTGCTTTAAATCAGGGATCATTCCAACTAAAGAGACTTTGGTTCTATCTTTTGTTTCTTCTAACTGCGAAATGCTTATAGGTGATACAAGTTTTGCGGGTTTAGTTAAGTGCTTTAGAGGATGGTCAGATAAGTAAAAGCCTAATAGCTGCTTTTCTAACTTTAATTTCTCAATAAGTGAATAATCATCAACCTTAGCTAATTGTGAATCTGAGAAAGCAACATTAGAAAATTCTTCTTTAGAGTCAAATAGATTTCCTTGCCCTGATAATCTATCACGATTTCTTGAAGAGGCCCACTCAATAACATATTCAAGATCTGACAATAACTGAGCTCTATTATTATCATTTGAAAACTCATCTAATGCTCCACAATGAATTAGAGATTCAAGACTTCTTTTGTTAAGAACATTAGAAGGCAAACGGTCGCACAAGTCTGATAATGAATTAAAGGTTCCAAAACTATTTCGGTTTTCAATTATATTTCTTATTGCAGAATCTCCTAAATTCTTAATTGCAGATAACCCGAATAAAATCTGATTATTTTTAATAGTGAAATCAACACCAGAAAAATTAATGCTCGGTGAAATAACATCTATTCCCATGGAATAACAATTAGAAATGTATCTTTGCATCTTGTCGCTAGAGCCAGAATTAACGCTTAAAAGGGCTGCCATATATGCAACAGGAAAATGGGCTTTCAAAAATGCAGTTTGATAAGTTACTGCACCATAAGCAGTTGAGTGACTCTTGTTAAAACAATATTCTGCGAATAAAACCATTTGATCAAAAAGATCATTAGCTAATTTTTCATTTACACCTTTCTTCATGGAACCGTCCACAAAAATATTCCTATGCTTTACCATTTCAGAAACTTTCTTTTTCCCCATTGCTCTTCGAAGTAAATCAGCATCACCCAGAGAATATCCGGCTAGGTCTTGAGCAATTTTCATGATTTGTTCTTGGTAAACCATAATTCCATAGGTTTCAGTGAGGATTGACTTAATAAAAGGATGAGGGAAATCAACCTTTTCGTTCCCATTTTTTCTATTTATGAATTTAGGTATAAGGCCTGCATCAAGAGGACCAGGTCTATAAAGAGCCAATATGGACGAAATATCCTCTAGAGAGCTAGGTTTGAAATCCCTAACGACCTGTTTCATACCGGAAGATTCAAGTTGAAAAATACCTTCAAGATCTCCTCTACCGATAAGATCAAAGGTTTTACCATCATTTTGTGGTAACTCATCAATGTTTATTTTCCTTCCAGTAGATTGATTAATTAGAGAAACTGTTTTTTCAATCATTGTCAGATTCTTAAGACCCAAGAAATCCATTTTCAATAATCCAAGTGATTCGATATCGTCCATAGAATATTGGGTTATTATTTGCCCTTCATTATTTCTTTGAAGAGGTACAAGTTCGTCAAGAGGATCTGATGCGATAACAACTCCAGCAGCATGAACTCCATATGTTTTATTAGTTCCTTCAATTCTCAAAGCTAAATCAACCCATTTATTCACCCTATTATCGTTAATATATTTTTCTCTAAACTCTTGGCTAGGAGAATTAGTGTCAATCATTTCATTTAATTTATAAGGTTTTCCTCTTACAACCGGTATTAACTTAGCCAATTTGTCCGCTTCTCCATATGGTATATCTAAAACCCTTGCAACATCTTTTAAAACCGCCTTAGAGGTCATCTTATTGAAAGTAATTATTTGCGCAACTTTATCCTCTCCATAACGATTAGTGACATAATCTATAACTTCATTTCTCCTATCAATACAAAAATCTGTGTCAATATCTGGCATTGACTTTCTTGCTGGATTTAAAAATCTCTCAAACAACAATCCATGCTCAACAGGATCTATATTTGTAATTTGAAGAGCATAAGCTACTAGTGAGCCTGCTGCAGAGCCTCTACCTGGTCCTACAGGGATAGAGTTATCTCTAGCAAATTTGATGTAGTCCCAAACAACCAAAAAATAATCTGGGAAGCCCATATCTTTAATAATTTTTAATTCGGAAGATAGTCTTTTTTTATAGTTCTCATCAACTTCTGAAATATCATTTTTTTTAAGTCTTTTTAAAAGGCCTTTATTAGACAATTGTGTAAGGAAAGAAAATGAATCTGTATCTTCGTTAAGAGGGAATTTTGGCATTCTATAATTACCAAACAAATCAAATTCTTCAACTTTCTCAGAAATTTCTACTGTATTGTTAACTGCCTCAATAATTGATTCATCATCAATATGATCTTTAAAAAGTTCAAGCATTTCACTTTCACTTTTAATATATTCTGTACCGGTATATCTCAATCTTTTTTTTTCACTTATTAGTTTTCCTGTTAATACACAGAGCAAAGCGTCATGTGCTTCAACATCCATACTTGATAAGTAGTGTGCGTCGTTGGTCGCGATGACTTTTATTTGATGCTTCTTTCCAATTTTTATTAATTCAACGTTAACAATTCTATCCTCAATAGAACCGTGATCTTGTATTTCTAGATAAAAGTCATCTGCAAATAATTTTTTATACCAAATAGCTATATCTTCTGCTACGTCTAATCTACCTTTTAAAATAGCCTGCGGTATCTCTCCACCAAGACAAGCTGTAGAAACTATCAAACCATCACAATATTTGCTTAAAAGAGATTTATCAATACATGGTCTAGAAAAAATGCCTCGACCTCTCATCCCATTTAGGTGACTAATTGTTGTTAACTTCACTAGATTCTTATATCCAGTACAATTTTTTGCTAACACCACCAAATGATATCTTTTTTCTTTTTTTGGTTGAGGATCATCAATAGAACCATTAATCACATACATTTCATTACCAATAATTGGTTTTATACCTTTCTCTTTACACTTCTTGACCAAATCAAGAACACCATACATAACTCCATGATCAGTAAGAGCTATCGATTCCATTCCAAGATCACAAGCTCTATCAACAATTTTTGAAATTTGACTGGCACCATCAAGCAAGCTGTAGTCACTATGATTATGAAGCGGAACGAAAGCCATATTCAAATAATTTATATATATAAGATAGAGAAAATTTCTAAAAGATCTATACTTTGTGATTACAAATTAATTATTAATACAAATTTAAAAAAAAGGTCTGTTCTTAATTACCTGAGCATCAATTTCAAAGATATTTGCGGTATTCAATATTCTATCTTCTTCTAATACATTGCCTATTAATTGCATTCCTATAGGTAATCCTTTTTTATCAAATCCACAAGGGATACTGATTGCTGGAAGGCCTGCCAAATTAGCAGGAACAGTTAATAGATCAGACAAATACATTGAAAGTGGATCATTGACAAAATCTCCCTTTAAAAAAGCAGTGGTTGGGCAAGTTGGAGTTAATAAAACATCTACTTTCTTAAAAGCATAATCAAAATCTTTTCTTATAAGTGTTCTAACTTTTTGTGCCTTCTTGTAGTAGGCATCACTGTATCCAGCTGACAAAGCATAGGTACCTATCAAAATTCTTCTTTGTACCTCATCTCCAAAACCTTCAGCTCTACTTTTTGAAGTCATGTCTATGAGATTTGAACCTTCATTCGATCTGTAGCCATATTTAACTCCATCATATCTAGCTAAATTTGCGGAGGCTTCAGATGGTGCAATGACATAATAAGTCGCAATCCCATCGTTAAATCTAGGACATTCAACTTCGATAATTTCAGCTCCTAAAGCTTGGAATCTATCAACTCCAGAAAGAACAGATTCCTTAACTTCTGGATTAAGCCCTGGGTGTTCAAAACATTCTTTAATAATTCCAATTTTTAAACCCTTTATAGATTTATTTAAGTCAGTCAAATAATTTGGTACTGGCTTGTCGAGACATGTTGAGTCAAAGGGGTCTTTACCAGATATTGAATAAAGAATTTCGGCCGCATCTGAGACGGTATTAGTAATTGGGCCAATTTGATCAAGAGAGCTAGCAAATGCTACAAGTCCCCATCTGCTAACTCTGCCATAAGTAGGTTTAAGACCTACGACACCACAAAAAGAAGCTGGTTGCCTTATTGATCCTCCTGTATCAGAACCTATAGCCGCTGCACAAAATCCAGCAGCAACTGAAGCAGCACTTCCACCTGAACTGCCTCCTGGGACTCTATTAATATCCCAAGGATTTGAAGTGACTCCAAATACAGAAGTTTCCGTTGAACTACCCATTGCAAATTCGTCTAAATTTGTTTTTCCTAAACAAATTCCCCCTGAAGACCATAATTTACTCGATGCGGTGGATTCATAAGGGGCAACAAAGCTTTTGAGCATTTTACTTGCACAAGTTGTTGCAATTCCTTTGGTGCAAATATTATCCTTTATTGCTATTGGGATCCCCGCGAGAGGAGGTAGTTTTTCTTTATTTTGAATTAATTTATCAATGTTCTCTGCTTGCTCAATAGCATTATCTTTTGTAATACAAATATATGAGTTAATTTCAGGATCTTTTTGATCGATTTTTGCAAAGATATCATTAACTAATTCCTTAACAGAAACATTATTACTGGTAATTTCTTTTCTTAAAGAATTAAAATTCATATCTTATTTATTTCTGAAAATCAAAGTTATCAAAAAGTTAATGGTTCTTCTTTTTTGCAACGCACTAAACTGTGTTTGATATTTTTAAACCCTTCATCAGAAAGATCTTTAATAAAAGAAGACATATTTTCTTTTAGACTACGTTTAGTAATAAATGGTCCGAACCAGTAGATACTACTAGGTTGTTCTGTCTCAATTTTAGCCCACCAAGCTAAACCGAGTTTGTTTCCAAAGTTTCTAATCAATTTTTTTGGCCAGTTGGAACATCAATTCTTGTTAAATTCTATACAATTTTGTAGTGAAAATTCAATAAATTTTTACTAATCATATTTATTGTATTGAAACAACAACATTTTACTGGTCTTTAAAAACAGTGTTTTTCACTATAAAATTATTTACTTGTCAAGTGAAATAGGGATATGGCAGCAGCCACAGAGGCATTTAAACTTGAAGTCTTACCTTTAAGAGAAATACTTAATATAAAATCGCATTTTTTTTGAGTAAGCAAAGAAATACCATTATCTTCAGAGCCAACTACAACTACCAAAGGTGCGTTCTCTTGAAAATTTGAGATAGATTTTTGACTATTTCCAGATAGGCCAACAACAAGAAAACCATTTTTCTTAAGTTCCTCAAGTGCTCTATTTAAATTAACAACTCTACTTACATGAAGGTGCTCTAGAGCTCCTGCAGCTACTTTGGCGACTGTTCCAGTTAATCCTGCAGACCTTCTCTGAGGAATAATTACACCCTTGCAATCAAATGCTTCCGCTGATCTTATAATCGCACCAACATTATGAGGATCAGTTATACCGTCTAATGCGACTAAAATAGGATTTGGACAATTGTGTTTAGAAAAATCGATTAATTGTTCTAGGGATATTGTTTTAGAGCATGCTAACTGCAATGCGATCCCTTGATGTGAAGCTCCATATGTCAATTGCGAAAGCCTGTTCCAAGAAACTTCTTCAATAAGAACCCCTTTTGATTTAAGCTCCTTAAGCAAAACATAGAATTTATCTGAAGAAAAAATTTCCGAAGTACACCAAATCCTATTAATCGCTCTATCACTACTAAGAGCTTCATAAGCCGAATGTTTACCCCATATCCAATCATCAAAATTTCTTTTATAACTAGGCTCTTGATGCATATCAGAATTTTTACTAGGAAATTCTGTATTAGATTTAAATCTTGGATTTCTTCTCTTTAAAGACGAAAAAGAATTATTTTCATCCTTTTTAAAATTTTCAGCTTTATTATTTATTGCGGAATTATTAAAAAACCTATCATTTTTTTCTGAATGATTTGTATTTTTTTTGAGAAAACCAAAATCTGAACTTTTTTTGTACTCTTTATTATTTTTTCTGCGAAATTTATTTGAGGAGTTTTTCATAGATTCAATTCATGTTTAATTCTAAATATTCAAAAAATGTTGATAATCTTTGAGGATCTTTTAAAAATAGCCAACCAATAAGAGTTTCAAAACCAGTTGCTCTAGAGTATATGGTGGGGTCTGAAGATTTTGGATATCTCTTTGTTTTATTTCTAGCACGCCTAATTAGATCCATTTCATTTGAATTTAATAAATGTTCAATTTGACTTAATGAGTTTGACTGAGATTTTGCTTTTACTTCGTTTACTACAGATAGATGAAGATCTTTAGATTTTAAAGGAAAATGAACATGCCTTAGTCTTTGGTGGAGCTCCCATACCGAATCTCCAAGCCAAGCAAGTTGAATAACACCTATATCCTCGGGTGATCCATATGGAACCAAGTTTTGAATCCAATAATTCAATTCTTTAAATAATTTAATGCATCTTCAATGCTTGACTTCAAGTTAAGAAAATCCCCTAAACGGACAAGTTTAATTGTTTGAGCCACTCTCGAATTGCCAACTACAGAGAACCCAAGTTTCGACTTTTTGCATTCTTTTGCAGTTTGAACAAGTGCTCCAAGACCCGAAGAATCTAAAAAATCTATTTTTGTAAGATCAATAACGAATGGAAGGTCAATTTTTAAATTATTAGTAACAAAATTCTTAAATTGTTTTTCTGAGAAAGCATCAAGTTGGCCTTTAAAAGTAAAAACCATAATATTTGTTTTAACTTCAATGTTTCCTCTTAAAGAAACGGTTAACTTCTGGAAATCTTCTATGATCTAATTCCTCCAAAAAATTAATATATTAAATGTAATTATCAAATCAAAATAAAACAATATGTCAACATCTTTCTAACATTAGAGAAACAAATTTTTTAAATAAATAATCTGAATCATGTGGGCCAGGTCCTGCTTCAGGATGATATTGCACACTAAATATAGGTTTATTATAAACCTCTAGGCCAGCAACAGTGTTATCGTTAAGGTTATAATGGGTAATTCTAACAATGTCCTTTGAGAGAGAATTGGGATCAATAGCAAAACCATGATTTTGACTAGTTATCTCAATTTTATTATTTTCACCACAAGGATGATTTAAACCACGATGTCCAAAGGGTAATTTATAAGTTGAACCTCCTAATGCTAATCCAAATATTTGGTGGCCAAGGCAAATACCAAACATAGGTATTTCACCATATTCAATGAGTGATTTTGCTAAGTCTATACCATCAGAAACAGAAGAAGGATCGCCTGGACCATTTGAGAAAAATATACCATCCGGCTTGTTAGACAGAACATCATTTAGAGATGATCGAGAAGGTAAAACCAAAACTTCACAACCATGGGATACAAGTCTATTTAGAATTGAATTTTTAATTCCAAAATCAATTGCTACTATTTTTAACTTTTTAGAAGATTCATCATATCTTTTTCTTAAATCAAAAATTGTTTGCGTATGACTTTTCCATAAATATTGTTGCTTTGTTGAAACAACTTTTGATAAATTTAATCCCTCCATCTTTGGCGTATCACAAATTAACTCTAAACAACTTTCATCAGATTTATCTATAGAGGTAATAACTCCATTCATCGCGCCACTAGATCTTAAAATTTTAACAAGCGCCCTTGTATCAATTCCATATAAACCTATGATATTTTTCTCAACTAACCATTGATTAAAATTCTTTTTAGATCTCCAATTGCTACTATTTGATGAAAAATTTCTAACAATTATACCTTTAACATTAATATTAGATTCTGAATCTTCAAAATTAATACCAGTATTCCCAATTTCAGGATAAGTAAATGTTAATAACTGTCCATAATAACTTGGATCAGTAATCACTTCTTGATATCCGGTCATTCCCGTATTAAAAACTATTTCACCGATTGCTGTACCAGAAGCACCAAAAAAGAATCCTGGGAAAATAATTCCATTACTTAAAACTAATTTGGCGTTTTTCTTATATGGATTAATCATCAAGTTGAAATTAACTAATTTGCGGATAAATAATTTTTTAAAAGTAAAAACTTCTTCCAAGGATCTCCTTTATTAATTGAAAATAAAGCTTTATTAAATCCTTCATTTAAATCATCCTCAATTCCTGCTGCCCAAAGCACTAAAGCAGAGTTCAAGGCAACAACATCAATATGCGATTTTTGTCCAGAACCATTTAAAACAGACTTTAATATTTCCTCGTTAGATTCAATATCAGAAACTACAAGCTTTTCGTTAGAGATATTTTCATGATTAAAATCTGAAATATTTATTTCTGAAAACCGTAATTCACCATTTTCAACAAATACTAATTTATTTTCTCCTTGAAGTGAAGCTTCATCAAGGCCGCCAGAACCATGAACGACTATTGCTCTTTTCATGCCCATTTTTAAAAGAGCGCTTCCCATAGGTTTTAAAAGTTCCTCAGAAGCAACACCCAAAACTTGCGCATTGGGTCTTAAAGGATTTACTAATGGTCCAAGTTGATTAAATACTGTCCTTATTCCAAGGGTCTTTCTTAATGGCGCAAGTTTTATTAATGATTTATGCCAAACAGGTGCGAACAAAAATGTTATTCCAATTTCATTTACGGCTGTGATTACTTTTTTTAATGAACAATTTAAATCCAAGCCAAGGTTCAACAAAACATCAGCAGAGCCTACTTTCCCACTAGCACTTCTATTTCCGTGTTTTGCAATTTTTACACCACAAGATGCTGCTACAAATGCTACTGCAGTTGAAATATTAAAAGTATTAGCTCCATCTCCCCCTGTTCCACAAGTGTCTACCAAATACAAATTTGGTCTTGCTACTGGCAATTCGCAAACATGTAAAAGTTCCTCCGCCATAGCACTTAGTTCGACACCTGTAGAGCTCTTAGCTCTCAAAGCACCCAAAAAAGCTCCTGTTTCAACATCTGAAATTTCATCATTAAGCCATCTTTGCATTAATGATCTAGAAGTTAAATCATCAAGGTTCTTGCCATCTAGCAAATTATTCAGTATTTCAGCGTTTGATAGATTAGAAGACATTAATTTATGGAAGAGAAATTATGCAGTTAAAGTTCAATTTGAGGTATCAAAACCTGAGCCAACTAAATCTTTATTTGTATTAGAAGGTCTGAAGCTTTTTGACCAAATATTTTTTGTTTTTGAAAAAAGTTCATTTTTAGTGATCTTCCAAAAATTTAAAATTTTTTCAATATCGTTTTTAATTTCAATTTCCCCAGGGAAATTACTATAACGATTTATTAATCTAGCTAAATTTATATAGTCAAGATCTTCTGGTGTTTTTTTAGTGATAAGGGAATCTATAATGCTCTTGTCTGTTTCATGTAATGGATGAGTTTGCTCGTTATCCATAAATAAATACTGAATCATTTATAAAATTAGCTCACATATTCAAAAATGAAACATTATCTTAATCATATCGGCAAAATAAAATGAAAAATTTAAAGATAAATGTTATATCTAAATACCTAAGACCTTACAAAAAAGAATTCTTATATGGAGCTTTAGCTCTCTTAATAGTAAATATACTAAGTGTTGTAATACCCTTAGAGGTAAAAAATATAATTGACCAATTACAAAATGGGTTTTCTTCGGATTTTGTTATTTCTAAATCTTTATGGTTAATATTCTTAGCAACTTGTATGGGTCTCATAAGATTATTTTCAAGACAGATTGTCTTCGGCATAGGTAGAAAAGTAGAAGTAAATCTTCGTCAAAAACTATTTGACCATTTACTTATTCAAGATCCAGAATGGATTCAAAAAAAAGGTAGTGGAGACATTATTAGTAGAGCTACAAGCGATGTTGAAAACATAAGGAGACTTTTAGGTTTTACAGTTTTAAGCTTGTGCAACATCGTCTTAGCTTATTCATTCACTATTCCTTCAATGTTTTCAATTAATAAAACATTAACAATATCGGCTTTAATGATATTTCCATTAATCCTTGGAATTGTAAGTCTATTTGGCGGCAGAATGGTTAAACAGAGAAAAGCTCAACAAGAATCATTGTCAAAACTTAGTGATCTAATACAAGAAGATCTATCTGGTATAAGCGCCATTAAAATTTATGCCCAAGAGAATGCTGAGAAAAAAGAATTTAACATCTATAATGATGCCTATCGAAATTCAGCGATAAAACTTGCAAGAACAGCTAGTACTCTATTTCCTTTGTTACAAGGGATTTCCTCAATTTCATTATTAATTTTATTATCATTAGGAACTTTTCAATTAGAAAGCGGATTTATTTCTATAGGCGGTTTAGTAGCTTTAATTCTTTACGTAGAAAGACTTGTCTTCCCAACAGCTCTATTAGGTTTTACCTTAAATACTTTTCAACTTGGTCAAGTAAGTTTAGATCGTGTTGAAGAAATCTTTCAGAACAACCCAAATATTGTAGATAGAGAAGAAACTAAATTTTTAAAAAGAAAGATTAAAGGGTTATTAGAAGCAAAAAATTTAACGATAAAGTATCCAGGATCAAAATTTAATTCATTAAATAGTCTCAATTTTAAAATTTATCCTGGAGAACTTATTGCAATAGTTGGCCCAGTAGGTTGTGGAAAGACAACACTAGCAAAATCTCTAGGACGAACTATTGAAATACCAGACAATCAATTATTTTTAGATGAAATTGATGTAAAAACTTTAAAATTAAGAGATCTTAGAAAAAATATTTCAATCGTGCCTCAAGAAGCATTCTTATTTACTTCTACAATCTCAGAAAACCTAAGTTTTGGAGAACCCAAAGCTTCTAAATATTTAGTTAAAGAAAGCGCAACAAAAGCTGGATTAATAGACGATATCAATAGTTTTCCACAAAGGTTTAAAACTATTGTTGGTGAAAGAGGTATTACATTAAGTGGTGGACAAAGACAAAGAACTGCACTAGGTAGAGCACTACTTGTTAATTCTCCTATTATTGTTCTTGATGATGCCTTAGCAAGCGTAGATAATAAAACAGCAGCAAGAATAATAGATGAAATGTGTGATAGAAGTAATAAAACAATCATAATGATTAGTCACCAACTTTCTGTTGCAGCTACATGTGATAGGGTTTTAGTAATGGATAAAGGAGAAATAGTTCAAGAAGGGAATCATAAAGATTTAGTAGAAGTTAATGGACTATATAAACAACTTTGGGATAGAGAACTAGCTACCAGAATTGTTAAGAGCTAAAAGTAATTTTTTTTCTTATGATAGATAAATTTAAATTATGTTTAAATTCCTGAAAAACATTATGAAAAATGATGAGGTAAATTTAACTAATGATGCTTATTCATTACATAGAATATTAAAAACAGATATCAAAAAAAATCCTAATGAAGAAGAAGATGAAATAATTTTTGGATGTGGTTGTTTCTGGGGTGCTGAAAAATGTTTTTGGAAACTTCCTGGAGTTATCACAACATCTGTAGGTTATGCTGGAGGAGAAAAAAATAATCCAACTTATTATGAAGTATGTTCTGGCTTAACTGGTCATTCAGAAGTTGTAAGGGTTATATGGAATAAGAGGGAAATTGATGTAAGTGATTTATTAAAAATGTTTTGGGAATGTCATGACCCTACTCAAAAAAACAGGCAAGGTAATGATATGGGAACTCAATATAGATCAGCAATATATTACAAAAATGAAAATAATACTAAAATCATATTAGCCAGTAAGGAACAATATCAAACGGAACTAAGCAAAAAAAATTTTGGTTTAATTCAGACGGAAATAAAAATGATTGATTCATATTTTTATGCGGAACAATACCATCAACAATATCTTGCATCAGCTGGAAGCAGGCAGTATTGTTCAGCTTCACCAACAAAAGTTAAGTTAGGAGTTTTTACTGGAAGCAACTATAAATTAGAAGACCATATATGGGAAAACTTTAATTGGGAAGTTGAAAAGTGTGTATTGAGATCTGATAACAATCCTATAAAGAATAACATTTAAATCAATCTAATCTTTATAGTAAAGAAACGGGGCGTAGCGCAGTTTGGTAGCGCACCACTTTGGGGTAGTGGGGGTCGTGGGTTCAAATCCCGCCGTTCCGATTATTTATCGTCTTCATTTATAAGAGATTTATATAATTTATATGAACTTATGCCTACTGCTATAAATGTAAAAGAAGAAAAAAAAGCTAAAACCAATATAGTTAGATTTGAAACTTCCACTTCACCTAATTGGAAAGATATAAAAATGTTCATTAGAAAGAATTTTTTAAAACATTAACACAATTGCAAAAAATTTTTTTTCATCCAATTATAAATTCAAAAGAATTACTACACCAAAAATAACTCGATAAATAATAAATATTTTCAACCCATTTGAAGAAAAATACTTTAATAAGAAATCTATTGCTAATAAAGAGGACACAAATGTCGTAATAAGACCAACAAAAAGAGGGAAAAAACCTAATTCAAAAAAATCATTAAAAGAAGAAATTAATTCAACAATCGCAGCGAGAGTTATAGCTGGCATCCCCAAAAGAAAAGAAAATTTCGCAGCATCTCCTCTCTCCCATCCTGAAATTAAAGCACTAGAAATAGTGATCCCCGATCTTGAAACACCAGGAAAAATTGCAAATGCTTGAAATAAACCTATCAAAAAGCTATTTGAATAATTATGGTTTTTAATATTAATAGAACCTCTTCTCGAAATATCTGCCAAGTACATAAAGAAAGCCATTAGAAATGAGACCAATGCTATTGATAAATTTGAACGAAGAAAGTTTTCAAAAAAAGAAGGGATAAATATTTTTATACTCCCACCAAGCAAAACAATAGGTATAGTACCAATCAAAATAGATCTTAATAATCTTTCATGTAAGAGATATTCAAGAAGTTTTTTGGAAGATTGACTTCTGAAATTAAAAATATCATTCCTAAAATACCAAGCTATAGCTAGAACACTTCCAAGTTGAATAGTAGCGGACAAAGATGTTCCAGGATCATCAATCCCTAAAAAAAGAGATACAACTTTTAAATGAGCTGTACTACTTACAGGGATAAATTCAGTTAAACCTTGAATTAATCCATATAAAACAAATTTTAAATATTCCAAAAATTATTGAATTGCATAATTAATTAATAGCAATTTACATTTAAAAATTAAAAGCTAGTATATGAAAATGAAAAAAAATCTATTTTAATATTTTTTTTTCTTTAATCTTTTCTGGCCTGCGAAAGCTGAGTATAGGTTAATAATTGGAACTTATAGACAAGGGCCTGGAGGAAGGCCAGAGGTTAGTGGAATAACAATTCTCTCGTTTGATTCTTTTACCATGAAAAATTTAAATTTAATAAGGTGTAGGAAAAAGTTTTTAATGAAATATTCAAACCTGTTTGGTAATTTGATAGTAAATGGAACTATTTTTTTAGAGGTGATTACTAATAAAGTTACCTTTTAACATCGTGAGCACAACCGTCACCTTTATAGTTTTCACTCTCGTAAAAATCATTTTTTGTCCCAAAATAAACTGTAAATAAAACGAAAGGTAAGCTCAATATAAATAAAATAGTTGTTAAATCCATAGTGTTAACTTATTCAAGAAGGTTATAAAAAATTTCAATTATTTTATTAACTCATGTTTAATAATCTGTGGGTCCTTTAATACCAAGATAAAAGAAGGCTCCTAAACCAACTAAAAGTAAAACTCCAGCGATAGCTGCAGAGGGAACGAAACCTCCTATTGCAAAGGAAGAAAAATAATTCATCTATAAAACTAAAACTAGTTTGATAATATCAATAAAAACTAGGTATTTGTAAAAAATTTTGACTCGAAGACAATTAGATAATATCTGTTCTATGCCACTAAAGTCGAATCTTCGTTATCAGCAGAAATTCTTATTCTCTCTTCCAACTTAGGGCCATATAATTCATTTCCCCAGATTTCAACTCTTGAATCGTTTGGGGCCATAAAAGTAAGAATGTCAGTAGGGAATAATACTCTCTCTAAGAAAAAATTTGATGGTCCAATACATCTCAAGACAACCATTCTACCGCCTTCATTTTTGTAAGAAAACTCAACCATCCCTAAGCAGAAAAATATATTCAATTAAACACTATTTAGAGCTAAAAAAAATGTATAAAAAATTACTGAAAAAAAAGAAATTTAGAAAATGCTACAAATTCAATCCAGCCTCAACTAAATTTCTATCTTGATCAATTAATAAAAGCGCATAGGATTTTATTACATCAAAACTTTTATGAGGAATTGAGACATTAAGCATTCTCAAGAAATTAGATAATTTTTCATCTTTAAGAGCATTACCTTTATCTAAAAACATTTCTTTTTCCTGATTTGTTTTCCACTTATTCATATATTCAATCTTCAAAGGCTTTAAGTGCCAAATATTGTCTATTAAAGTCCAAACATCTAAATAATTGTTTAGGTTATTTTGAATTTTTAATATATAGGATGATTCATGAAGACTCAAATTTGTTGTATTTATGGGTCGATCATTTATATCAATAGGATAAGGTTTTATTCCCAAAAACCATCCCTCAAGAATTAATAAATCAGGCTTATCAAATCTCCAATGAGATCTATCTCCTAAACCACTTCTCAAAGATTTATCGAAAACTGGTACATTTAGTTCTCCTTTTATCTTCCAATTTAATAATTTTTCATGCATTAATTTTACAGAGTGACTACCAGGAAACCCTCTCGAAACATTCCATGGGTTATTTTTAATTGCTAGTTCCATTTCATCTGATGGGAGATAAAAGTCGTCAATTGAAATAACCGCAATTTTAAAGTTTAATTTTAACGCTATAGCTTCGAGCCATTTACCTAATGTTGTTTTTCCTGTACCAGGCAAGGCTGATATCCCAATTATTTTTCTATCAGAAAAATTATTTTGAAATTTATATGCTTGAGATAAAAGAGGTAAAGCTAAACCCCAAATCCAATCATCATTTACTTTATTGTTCCAATATTGATCAATTGAAAGAATGTTTCTTTTATTATTCCAAAAATTGAACCAGTCATCCAAGGATTCCCAACCAATATCAATAATTAATTTTTCAAATTTATCAAGAGGAAAATTAATATCTAAATCTTTCATCTTTCTAAATTAGTTCTCGCTTATTTATTAATTTATTGATTTCATTTTTCCAACCATATCCATTTGGTTCAGAAGCCAAAGTAAATTCCAAATCTTTTAATTGATCAAGTAAATTTAAGTTAGGTCCATCTATTCCAGGAATAACTATTTTAATATCTGAATTTAATAGTAGAGGCAAATCATTTGGAGAATCGCCTAAACCTATAATTTCAATATTATGAACATTTGAATAGTCTTTAAGAGCATTTATTGCTTTCCCTTTATTCGATTTTGTTGATAATAAGTGACTCATTCTATTGCCCTTAAAAATTTCAACATTGAATTTTTTACAACAGATATTAATTTTCTCTTCTAAATAACTTGGCGGATTTAAGAAAGGCATGCTCCAGTGTCTATCACGCATTAAGTTCAATGAGTTGCCTTCTAAACCTGTAAGCTGAGTGGCTTCTTGATCAGTGAGATTATTAAGAGGAGTAAGTTTGTAATCAATTTCTTTAGAAATAAAATTTAAGATTTCTTCAAGAGATTCGTATTTTATTCCAAGAATAATTTCTCCATTTACTCTTTCAAGAGATTCACCATATATTGCAGCACCATTCTCAACAATATAAGGATCCGTTAAGTTAAGTTCCTTCCTAATAACTTTTACTTCAGAAGCGGTTTTGCTTGTACAAAGAATTACGGGTATAGATAATTTTTGCAGTTTTTTTATAGTTTCTTTAGCAGGGGATAAATCATATGAGTGATCCATTAAAGTACCATCTACATCACTTACTACCCAAATAGAAGAATTTTCTATCATTTTTATAAAGCACTCAGCCAAATTACTTGAAAAGGATCAAGACTAATATTTTTGCAATTGTATTTAGTGGATGTTAAAAAATCATGGGTATTGAAATCATTATCAATTATTTTTGGTAGATCATTATCATTCAATTGATAATTAATTTTATTTTCAGTCATATTATGTATTGCAAAAACAGAATCAGGACCGTTACCTCTTTTGATTACAACAATATCACTTCTACCTTTAGACAAACATTTCATTTTTGAACGAGGGTGAAATTGCTTTAATTCTGATCTGACATCCATAGCATTACGAAGATATTTTAAGTTTTTATTAGCATTAGATTCAGGATTATTTAAAACAGCTGAAAGATTTTCTGATTTAAACTTTTCTCTGTTTAGATCTCTTCTTTGACCTGTCATAGAAAAGCTTTTGATATCATTTTCTGAAGCTAGTAATGCTGGCAAATAAAATGCAGGGACCCCTTTAAGAGCCATTACTAATAATTGACTCAAAATAAATCTCTCATATTGAAATCTTTTAGCATCTCTACTGGAGTCTTCCATTGCACTCCACCAACTAATATTCAATTCATAAGGTTTATCATCACCATTTGATAAACGTCTATGACTTACCAAGCCTCCTCTTTTCTCACAATTAATTAATAAATCCTTAATTCTCTGCTCATTCATTAAACCCTCAAGAGCTCTTAGCCCAACACCATCGTGCGATGCAGTGAAATTAAATAAAGTAGTCTCTTCAGGTAATATGGGCCAATCAAAAATCCATGAGTTTAGGATATCAGCTCTTGAAGTAATAATTGCCTCTAGGAGAAGAGGAGGCAATGGAAAATTATATGCCATATGGGCTTCATCATCATCAATGAGATAAGATAGATTCTCCTTCTGAGGAACATTGGTTTCTGTTATTAAAACGCCATCATCAAGAAGATTATTTAAAAGAACTCTTAAGAGTTTGACAATTGAATGTGCTTTAGGTAAATGCAAGCATGTAGTCCCTGATTCCTTCCAAATAAAACCTACAGCATCAAGCCTTAACCACTTAATTCCATTAGATAAATAAGTAGTAATTAAATTTAAGAACTCAAGAGTCATTTTAGGATTATGCCAATTCAAATCA
>CACAYX010000021.1 GCA_902536775.1 uncultured Prochlorococcus sp. | reverse complement strand
TTTAAAATGTTAAATGAATTCATTTGGCAAAAATATTTCTTTTAATAATAGTATTTAAAATCTCATGGTTGTCGAAAAGAATAATAAAGTTGAAGACTATAAATTTAAAAAAGGAAATTTAAAATTTGCTGTGGTTGGTCATGTTGAGTGGATAAATTTCTTAAAGGTTGATCAATTACCAAAACCCGGATTCATTTCTCATTCTGAAAAGTCACTTGAGTATCCAGCTGGTGGTGGCTCCATTATCGCAAAAATACTTTCTGATTTAACTTTAAACCAAATTCATTTTTTTACGTCATTAGGTAATGATGAATATGGAGATAAGTGTTTCAAGATTCTCTCAAGTATGGGAATTAAGATGCATGTAGCTTGGCGTGATAAAGAAACTAGAAGAGGATTTAGTTTAATTGACTCTCAAGGTGAAAGAGCGATAACAGTTATTGGAGAAAGGTTAGCTCCAACTCATAAAGACAATTTGGAATGGAACATTTTAAAAAAAATGGACGGAATTTTTATTACTGCATCTGATTCAGAGATTTTTAAAATGGCTAGATCAGCTCCAATACTGTGTACAACACCAAGGGTAGGATTAAATACAATTAATAATTCAAATGTTCTTTTAGATGGATTAATAGGTAGTAATCTTGATCCCGGAGAAGTTTTTTCTTTTTCCGAATTATCGTTAAAACCCAAATATACTTTTAAAACCGAGGGCGAGAATGGAGGCATAATATTCCCAGGAGGAAGATATAAGGCTCTTAAAAACAAAAAATTAAAGGTTGATTCTTATGGATGTGGCGATTCTTTTGCTGCTGGGATTCTTTATGGAATGGCATCTAAATGGGATATAGATAAAAGTTTAAATCTTGCTAAAGTAATGGGAAGAGACGCCAGTGAATTTTTCGGCCCATATGCAAATAGTAATGAAAAATAATTGAATTAAGACTTATATGAGCAATCTAGATAATAAAAATCTACTTGTAGAAAACATTATTATTTTCTTTTTATTTACTGTTTTTTTAGTTTTTAATTCTTTAAAAACTTTATCTAAAATTTTTACTTATGGAATCATAAAAAAAGAAATATTAACCACTAAAAGTAACTTAGGAGTAGATATCAAAATAAAAATAAAGTAATGAATATATTTTTAGTTTTTCTAATTTTAGGAATTATTTTTTTGGGATACAAAAAAATTATTTCTAAAAAAACAAAGAACTTAAAATTAGATAAATTTAAAAATAAACTACAGAGCACGCAAACAAATATTGATAGGATTTTTTTAAGAGAGGAAGAAAAAACCTTTTCAAATCCTAATATAAATATTTATATTGGGGTTTATGACAACGAAGAAAATATAAATAGAAAATCCAATATACACAGAGCCAGACTTTCAAAATTTAAGAAATCCAAATTAAATGGTGAGATGATATTTCAAGACGATGAACAAAGGATTTATAAATTTAATGACGGTAAGAAAGTTTACTTATAATTTTTAATGCTAACTACACTCAAGACTTTCTCTTGTTGAAACTCCTGTTGTTGGATTGATCCCATCAGCGATTTCACAAAGATTTCTTTGGTCTTCGCTGTCAAGGATGGCATAAGAAAAATCTGCTCCTTCTATTTGAGCTCCTGCAAAACTGCTGCCTGATGCGATCATATTTATTAAAACAGCATTTCTAAGATCTGTTTTTTGGAAATTAACTCGATCAGAAAGAGTATCGGTCAGGTCGATTCCATTTAAATTAGAACCTTTTAAATCAGATAGGGTTAATGTAGTTCCATGTAAATCAACATCACTAAAATCTGCGTCTCTGGCAACTGCTCCAGCTATAGAAGATAAATGAAGATCCTCTCCATGGAAATCAAATCCTGTGATATTAGATCTTACATAACTTGGAACTTCATCTCCTTCTCCCTTAACAGCAACATTCGCCCCAGCAAAAACTGGAGAGGATAAAACCAAGAAAGAAAAAGTTATACATAAAAAATATCTTAAAAACCTAAAAAATTTCATATTAATAAATTTGAGTAATTCTATTTTATAACAATTAGATAATTTTTAAAATTGATGACTAAATTTGGAACTCCTTTTTAAAATTATTTAACACTATAAATTTTGAATCTAGGCTCTAAATTGGTTATACAATCTAGAAGTTTTTTGTTATCTCTGCTATTCGTAACCTTGAATTCAGATTCAACTGTAGCTTCTTTATCTCTTATAGCTTGATTTAAAACTATGGAACCGTTTTCGTCAGATACTGATCTATGAAAAGTTCCTCTAGGAATTCTTAAAATGTATCCGCAAGATTCTAATCTAACTTTATAAAAAGGATAATCCCAGCCAAAATTGACAAGAAAAAATGTTCTTCCCCCTGAGATAGCCAGTAGATTATCTTCTTGATTGTGATGTATGTAAAATTGCCAATTCTTAAATTCTTCATCATTTGGAGGACTAACTGCAGGCCCACTGTGAATAACTAAATCTCTATAGTTTGATTCATTAACACTAATATCAAAAAATCTTACATCTTTTGTATCGCGAAATTTTTCATAACTTATCAATTCAAACATTTTCGATTTGTTTGATTTGATAACTGGAATTTCTAAACTTGAGTTCAATTTTCTTTAAAGATTAAACAAATGAAAACAGATATATATATCCAAGAACGTATCAATTAGCACTAAAAAAGAAACATATTATTATTTATATTTTTTATTATTTTAAAAGATTAAAAATTTAGTGTTTATTTGATTTCAAGAGGTTTGATTTCCCAGGATAAAGTATTTTCTAAATTATTTTTTCCTATAAAGTTTCCTGTAATTACAGAGGTTAAATTAGATTTTGAAGAGGATACCAATGTTAAATATCTATCATCTATTAATCCTTTTCCGCTTGGATCAAAACCTCTCCAACCAGCACCTGGAATATATAATTCAGCCCAAGCGTGTAAATCCAACTCAGACGGTAAGGGATCTTCAAAATGATAACCACTTACAAACCTACTTGGGATACCTATAGACCTGCAAGCTTCAACCATTAGCATTGCTAAATCTCTGCATGAACCTATACGTTCTCTAAGCGTTCTGCTAGCCGGCCATGCTGGACCAGTATGTCTTTTGGTATATTTAACCCGATCTTGAATAATTTCTATTAGTTGGTATGTAAATGATAATGCGTTATTAATGCTTCCTGCTAATGCTTCTTGGGCAAGTTCTACTGCAGACGGATCGTGTTGTCCATTTGGCATCCATCCCTCTAATGCTCCCTGTAAATCTCTGTTAATAATGCTTCTACAAAAAGGTAATGTTAAATCTCTATTTTTAACTCCATCAATAATGTTTGGATGTTTAATAGTTTCAACTTCGCTGATTGATTCTATAGTTAAATTATCTGTTAATCCATTGAATCTGATTCTATTAATCTCTTCTCCGCTGGCAGCAAGTAATGGATAAATAATTTCTGGTTCTGGAGTTATTTTTAATTCAAAATTCTTTAGCTTTTGGAATCCATTTGACCTTGGCTTTATACATAATCTATGCTCGCCTAATTGAACAGGGTCTTCGTATTTATATTCAAGTTTGTGAATGTATTTAATTCTCATTAATAAACTTATTAATTAATAAAATATTTTTCTTGAATGAGATCATTTAATTTATTTAAATCCATTTGCAATGAATCGATTGCCTCATGTAAACCATCATTGATTATATCTTCAATTCTGATATAACTCCACTTTGCTTTAAGCAAACCTCTCATACATTCTAATTCTGAAGGATTTTCAGTAGATGGTGAGGTATCTATCGTTTTAAGTGTATTACTTATCCCATCAAGACAGTATCTTACTGATCTAGGAAAAATTGGATCAAGTAAAAGAAATCTCGCAACTGAATTAGGCTTTATAGAATTTTGCACTGCTTTCCTAAACATTTGATAAGCTCCAGCTGAACGTAAAAGTGCAATCCATTGCAGCTCATCAAGAACTCCTCCAAGCTCATCTAAGCTGGGTAGAAGTAAATAGTATTTAACATCTAAAATTCTTGATGTTTTGTCAGCTCTTTCGATCAATCTTCCAAGAATGCTAAATCTCCAGGCGAGGTCTTTGCTTAGAGTCGCATCTGTAATTCCATAAAAAAGCTGACATTCCCTCCTTATCTCACTTAATTGTTCTTGTCTTGGTTTATTCCATATTGCCTCTCCTTCTTGCATATTCCAATACAAAATATTTATCTGTTCCCACATTTCGGTGGTCATGACATCTCTGATTTGTCGAGCATTTTCTCTTGCCATTTGAATGCAAGAAATTATACTGTTTGGGTTTAAACGATCTCTTATTAAAAAATTAATAACGTCATCAGGTTTTTTCTCTGGGAATCTTTTATCAAAAGATTCTCTATCACTTGAAGCATCAATTAAGGGGAGCCAAGGCTCTGCACTTCCTGGCGGACAATCTAATGACATTGCTTCACTTACTTCCACGAAACGAGATATGTTTTCTGCACGTTCTAAATAACGATTGATCCAATAAAGAGATTCTGCTACACGACTTAAAAGCATATTATTCACCTACAACCCATGTATCTTTGCATCCTCCACCTTGAGAAGAATTAACGACTAATGATCCTTTTTTTAATGCTACCCGCGTAAGCCCGCCTGGGCTAACCCATGAATCTTTTCCTCTTAAGATATATGGTCTTAAATCAACATGACATGGATATAGTTCTCCTTCACATAACGATGGCACAGTAGATAATTCTAATGTTGGTTGTGCTATGAAATTTCTAGGATTATTTTTAATTTTATTAGCGAATTCTTCTATCTCACTTGTTGTTGAGTGAGGGCCAATTAACATTCCATACCCCCCAGCTTCTGCGACAGACTTAACAACAAGTTTTGATAAATTTTCTAGTACATATTCTCGATCCTTTTGATAATGACAAATATACGTTTCTACATTTTTAATAATAATTTCTTCATCAAGATAATATTTAATCATTTTTGGAACAAAAGAATAAATCATTTTGTCATCTGCTATTCCAGTCCCAGGAGCATTTGCTAAAGCAACATGACCTGCCTTAAAAACATCAAGTAATCCGCTAACACCAAGGCAAGAATCTTTTCTGAAATTAAGAGGATCTAAGAAGTCATCATCAATTCGTCTGTAAATGACATCTACTCTTTTTAATCCTGAGGTAGTTTTTAAATATACATAATCATCATTACAAACTAAGTCATGACCCTGAACTAATTGGATGCCCATTTCTTGAGCTAAATAACTATGTTCAAAATAAGCACTATTAAAAATTCCTGGAGTTAGTAGCACTATCTTGGGAGTGTCAGTCCAAACTGCAAGTTCTTGAAGGGTTTTTAAAAGATATGATGGATATTCATCAATTGGTTTTACTATTCTTCCTGAGAAAAGATTAGGAAAAATATTTTTCATAACTAATCTATTTTCTAAAAAATAAGCAACCCCAGAAGGGCATCTTAAATTATCTTCTAAAACATGCCAATCTCCTCTTCTATCCCTTATTAAATCAAGTCCCGAAATTTGACACCATTTATTTAGTGGGGGTTTGAAACCTATCATCTGAGGTCTCCAACCTTCTGAACTCTCTATTAATTCTCTTGGAATTATTCCATCATTTATTATTTTTTGAGAATTATAAATATCATCTAGGAATAAATCTATTGCCTCAAGCCTTTGTTTTAGGCCTTTTTCTAACTTTACCCAATCATCTTTACTAATTATTCTGGGAAGTGGATCAAAAGGTAATATTCTCTCAGTACCTTTTAAACCAGTATCGTTTAATCTAAAAGTTGCACCATGTCTTAGTAATAATTTTTTCGCGGCAGAGTGATTCCTGTTTAATTCTTCAAGTCCCATATTATCTAAAGATGAAAGAAGTGGAATCAATATTTCTCTAGCAGAGTTAACATTGTCCTTAAAATATTCATCAAAACTATTTTTAGGCTGATAACTTGAAAACATATATTTCATCGTTTAATAATTTTTACTTTAGCTTTATATCTTTATTCGTATTTATGGCTACCAAAAATAATATCTCTTGACTCGATCTATATCATTATTTTGATCATTGAAGTATATTTCTTAAAAATCTAAAAGGTATGAATTCTAGTAATTGGCAATTTGTTTTTTTTAGATATTTCGCAAGCTTTCTTTTTATCCTCTCTCACAGTTTGCTGGTTCTTGATCATCTACCAGTAGGGGCTGCACTTCACGGACTTGGGGAAGTTTTTATAGCTCCTTGGGCTTTTAGGGAAAGAGCATGGGATCTTGTTGTTATTGCAGTTTTATTTTTCTTCTTCGATATTTGGGGACTTATAAACACTCCTTGGAATTAACTGATATTATTTATTTACTAATTCTGGAGAAATGATAGTAAAAATTAAATCTAATTTTTTCCAAATTTATAAAATAATTTTTCTTTTACTACTTACAAATATTTCAAATTTGTATGCACATAATTTATTTAATGGTGGTTGCAAAGAACATTGTGGGCATGAAGTTAAAGTAAAAAGTAATAAAAACAAATTAAAAAATATTGATGATCAAATAAATATTGAGAGTAAAAATTCATGTTTAAATAAATCTCTTTGCAGAGGATGATAATCTAAATTTTTTTAAATTTGATCTTTGATGATTATCATAAAAAGAGTTTTTTAACTTTTAAAAAACCAAATAAATTCAAATAGAAAAAATGTCAACAAAACCTCCTTTACCTCCTTTTAATGAAGAGACAGCTATAAAAAAAGTGAGATTAGCTGAAAATGCATGGAATACTAAAGATCCCTTAACTGTATCACTCGCCTATACAGAAGATAGTTTTTGGAGAAACAGAAGCGAATTTTTAAGAGGGAGAGAAGAAATTGTGGAATTTTTAAAAAGAAAATGGAATAAAGAAATTGGCTATAAACTAATTAAAGAATTATGGGCCTATGATTCAAATAGAATTTCTGTGCGATTTCAATATGAATGGCATGATGAAAAATATAATTATTTTCGAGCTCATGGTAATGAAAATTGGGAATTTTCTGAGACTGGTTTAATGCGCAGAAGAGAAGCAAGTATAAACGATATTTCTATAGATAAAAAAGATTGTCTCTTTACATGGGGAGAAGGTCCACGTCCAAAAGATTTTCCTGGTCTAACAGAACTTGGCCTTTAAAATTTATAAATATCAAATTGTAATAAAAAATTTTTAATATCAGTTGATAGTTAAAATTTTGTTATCTTTACCGAAATATAAACTTATTAATTATTTGATTTAGAGGATTATTGATCTTTACAAGGTGAACATTCTTCACAATCTGTACATTCGCAAGGACAAATGCAACCGCAACTGGGGCAGGTTTCTTTTTTATTAGAAATACATGAGTTTGTTAGTAATAAATTTTGCTTAGTAGTAATCATGATAATAAAATTTTATGTTTAATTATTAACAATATAGCTTATAAAATCAATCATGGTAATGATAGTAACCATTTTAAAAAAAAATTAATAACTATATTTTGAGAATGGTTATCATTTTTAAAAAGTAAATACTAGTTCTTAAGTAATATTTAGAAGATAAAAATTATATTCTAATATTTAAATTAAAATAAATATTTCTTAAGCATTAAATTAGTTTTATTGATGATTTTTTTATCCACTTTATATCTAAAGAAAGTAATTTATAAGAATCTATTTTCCATTTTTCTATATCTAAATTATTTTTAAATTTTTCATCATGCAAGAATTTTGGTAAATCATGAACTATCTTTATTAATCCATCTACAACACAAAACTGACCAGGATTTAGAACATTTTGGTTTATTTGGCTTTGTCCGATATATCCTAAATCAATAATTTCTTGTTGAAATTCTAAAAATATAAAAATCTCAAAAAGATTAAATTCAAATTCTTTGAAATACTTATAATAGGGATCCCAACTTCTTTCCATTGTTAATTGATTGATTAATAAAAAATAAATTTGTGACTTTAATTACCTTAAGCAGAAGAAAAAATTTTTAAAATAAAACTATACTAAATTTTTAATGAACATTTTCGGAATTGGGATACCAGAAATCGCTGTAATTGTTGTACTGGCATTGTTAATTTTTGGGCCAAAACGTTTGCCTCAACTTGGGAAAACTATTGGTAAGACGTTAAAAGGGTTACAAACTGCTTCTAAAGAATTTGAGAATGAAATAAATAAAACTCTCAAATTAAATGAAAACGATAAATGATCAATGTTTGGGGTTTATATTTCAAAAAAACGAACTAAATTTACTTACCACTTTTTGTAAGGCAAGAATTTACCACACATTTTTACTAAGACCCTATCCCCTTTTGGGTCTTCTACCTTATCAACTTCAATTGAAAAGTCAATTGCACTCATAATTCCATCACCAAATTTTTCTTGTATTACATCCTTCATTGGCAGTCCATATACTTGCATTATTTCATAGAATCTGTAAATAAGAGGATCTGTAGGAATAACAGGATCTAGGCAGCCTTTTACCGGTGGTGTTGTTAATTGATCTTCCAGTTCTGATTGTAAATCAAGAGCCTTAATTAAAATATTAGCTTCTTCTCCAGAAGCTGTAGCTTGCCCATAAAATAGGCTCGCAACCCATACTTCATCTCTATTAATTAATTTACCTAAATCTTCAAAGGATAATTCTTTTTCTTTTTTTGCTTTTAATAGTAATTGTGTAAATGTGGGTAAAGTCATAATTAATTTTTGTTTTTTTTATTGCAGAAGAAGTCTAAGTAACCTCTTCTACAGCTCTTGTTTCTCTTAATAGATGTTTTTCCAAACGCATTTTTATTTTTAAATATGTAGGATCTTGTTCAATTTTTTCTCTATCTCTTGGTCTTTCTAAATCAACTGAAATTTCCTCAGAAATTATGGCAGAAGGACCGCTTGACATCAAAACAATCTTGTCAGATAAAAGTAATGCTTCTTCAATACTATGAGTAATTAAAACAACAGTTACTTTATTTTTTCTCCAAATGGATAATAATTCATCTTGTAAATAGGATCTGGTTAATGCATCCAGAGCCCCAAAGGGTTCGTCCATCAACAACATATTTGGATTAATAGATAAGGCTCTGGCAATTGCAACTCTTTGCTTCATTCCTCCAGATAATTCTTTTGGAAATTTGTTTGAAGCTTTTTCTAAACCAACCATTCTTAAATATTTTCTAGCTCTTTCTTTAACATCAGCGTTTGTTTTTGCTGGGAAAACAGTATTTAAGGCAAACTCAATATTTTGAATAGTTGTTAACCACGGCATCAAAGCGTAATTTTGAAAAATAACACCTCTATCGGGACCTGGACCTTTTATGGCTTGTCCGTCAATAATAATTTTCCCAGATGTTGGAGCTTGTAAGCCTGCTATTAAATTTAGCAATGTTGATTTGCCACAACCAGATGGACCTATTATTGATACAAATGTGTTCTTCTCTATCTTTAGGTTAATATCTTTGATAGCTTCAAACCCACTTCTATTTCCTTTGGAACGAAAATCAATAAACTTTTTTTCTTTAAAAAAAATCTTACCTAAATTGACTAATTCAAGGTGAGAATAATTTTCATTAGAGGTAGATATTTTTGATGATTTTTTATTCATTTAATCAATAAGTTTAGATACTGTAGTCGAATTTATCTTGAAGAAATCCAAAAAATTGATCCAAAATAAATCCTGTAAATCCAATTATTATTATTGCAACAAATATATTTTCAAGAGATAAATTATTCCATTCATTCCAAATAAAATAACCAATTCCTGTACCCAATAGCATTTCTGCAGCAACAATAACAAGCCAAGCTGTTCCCATTGATATTCTCATCCCTGCAAGAATATTTGGCATGATTGCAGGCAAAATAACTCTTCTAATAGTTATTGATTTACTCGCTCCTAAAGATTTAGAAACTCTCAAATAATCAGGATTAATACTAGCTACACCAAAAGCAGTATTAATTAATGTTGGCCAAATACTGGTAATGAAAATAACGAAAATACCTGTGATCTCTGAGTTTCTAAAAACAAAAAGTCCTACAGGTAGCCAAGCTAAAGGGGAAACAGGTTTTAAAAGTTGCACATATGGATTTAAAGAGGACTGAGCTAACTTCGACATCCCCATTAGAACCCCCAAAGGAATAGCGACTAAAACAGCTAAGCTGTATCCGATTAATACTCTTCTTAAGCTTATAAGTAAGTTAGTTCCAATTCCCAAATCATTTGGACCATTATCAAAAAAAGGATCTGATACCCACCAAATTAATGATCCTATCGTTTTAAATGAACCTGGGAAATTCTTGACTAATAAACCTTGTTGAGCAATTACCTGCCATAGAATGATAAAAATTAAGAGGCTCAAGATTGCTACTACAAAAGTAAGCCTTGTAGAAATAGCTTTGTTCATTATTAAGATTATTTAATTAGAAATTCAAAATTGTTGTATTAATAAATACTAATAAATATAGTTTTTTATAAATTAAAAACCGTCTCTTTTAATTTGATCTTTAATGTATTGCATTGGATTACTAGGGTCAAATTCATCATAAGCTAAGATTTCTTTTCTAAACCTTGCTGTTGGTGGATTCCCTCCCATTTCCCTTTCAAGGGCTTGGGCTTCATCTGTTAGAAATATTGAAGCACTATTAGGATTAAAATCACCTGCTTGAATTGCAGCAACTGCACCTCCTAAATCCCAACGAATTAATTGAGATTGGATCCAATGTGAGAAACTTTGCCAAGGGTAGGGTTTAAAGTCGATTCTGTCTGGAACATTTTGTGTTTTACCTAATCCATCTTCAAATTTGCCTGTAAGAACAGCTTCAACTACCTCTGTAGGTTGGTTTAGAAATCCTCTTCCAGAAATAGCTTTAGCGACTTCTTTTCTGTTAGAAGGAGTTGAAACATAAGCAGCAGCATCAATAATAGATTTATTAAGGGCTCTGAAAGTTTCAGGATGTTCTTTAATCCAAGGTTCCCCAGCTGCAAACGCACAACATGGATGGCCTGGCCATAATTCTTTAGTAAGAAGATGTATAAAACCTGCATCTTCGTAAACTGCCCTTTGATTAAATGGATCAGGCATTAAGTATGCGTCGATATCACCAGCAACTAATTGTGCAATACTATCTGGTGGTGGAACAGGACGAATCTGAACGTCTTTATCTGGATCAACCCCACCTTTGGCTAAATAATATCTCAATAAAAGATTATGCATTGAGTATGGGAATGGAACTCCAAAAACGAATCCTTTCATGTCGGCAGGACCATTAACTTTTCCTTTGTGACGGTTAGCAACAGTAATAGCTTGTCCATTTATATTTTCAATACTTGCTAGTTTCACACTAAATGGTGAAGTTCCCAATCCAAGTGTCATAGAAATTGGCATTGGAGCTAGCATATGGTAAGCATCTAATTCACCAGCAATTGCAGAATCTCTAACTGCTCCCCAACTTGGCATTTTAACAACTTTTACATCCATACCAAACTTGTTATAAAAACCCATTGGTTCGGCCATAATGATGGGAGAGGCACAGGTTATAGGTATGAAACCAACTCTTAAAGTTTGTTTTTCTAAATTATTGACATTAATAGGAGTGTCATCAATTGGTTGTTTAGCAGGTTTATTTTGATTAGAACAAGCAACTGTTATTAATGCTGCACCTGCAGCCAAACTAGATAAAAACTGTCTTCTACCCATTGGAGAAGAGGCCTTTGTATTAGCAAAGAACTTCCCAGCTTGTGGCCCAAAAGCTGCTTGAAAGGCTTGATCTAAACCACCAGCTTCTTTAGCTAATTCTCTTAGCAATTGTTCTTTGTATGGATCACCATTTGAAGCGTTTTTATAAAATAAAAGATCTCTCATTTCTGCAGTTGAAATAGCATCAGCAATTTCATAAGATTCATTTTTGATGAGTCCCATTCTAGAAAAATCTGAAATTATTTCTGCAGGGTCATCTGGCATGTCTGCCATAAAATTTTCATGATCATTTCCTATTGGCCGACATTCTATGCAGGCACAAAAATAGCCATGATCGTTTGAAGGGTTTAAAAAGTTATTTTTAAGAAATGTGTTATTACTTGATAGATTATTTTCTGAAGTCTGATCTGAGGTTTTACATTCAAAATTATATTTTTGAGTAAAATTACTAGCTGGAATAATCATTTAATAATTTTATGCTTTACTTTTAAAGTATTTATCTAGAGTTAATTTTGGGATGTATAAATAAATACTTTTTAAAAACAATAAGTATAAATATTTTTGAATAAAGATATTTCACGAACTATAAAAAAATAGTTTAAGAAATCAATTGTATTAATTAGATTAAGGATTATTTGATTATAAAAATGATTATCATTTTCATTTTGTATAAATATAATTTTTGAATTTCTAGTTAGCTTAAATAATTTATTAAAGATTAAATATTTTGGCTATATAGTCAAATTTCAGAAAAAAAACAAATTTCTATAAATTTTAAAAATTTTTTGTAAAAAGCTGATATGCATCAATTTTATTTAAAAAATTCATCTTTGATAATTATCGTCAAACGACTATTTGCTTGATAATTTTTATTAGGAGGATTTAATTGATTTTTAATTAAAAAAATAAAAGTATATGTCAACGGTAAAAGTAATGATGAAGCAGCAACTAAAGCGATTATCTGGTTTAATCTAATAAATGGTTTTTTTACAAGATCCTCTCCGCACAAGCCACAAATCAAATTACCTTTTGAGGATTGTTTTTGAAATTGATATTTAGGATTGCAATATGGGCAATAATATCGAACCATTTTTAAATTTAATTGTTCTAATCATTATCTATAAAACTAGAAGAATGTCATCTTATTAAAAAAAGAGGGCTTAAATTAGCCCTCTTTTATCTCTTACTTATATTTTTTTCCAAAGTTAATAACGTACCTAAATCATGGATCCTTGTTACTAACTACTTTTAAGCTAATGCTCACCAAAATTAACTAATTGTCTTTAACTGGGGCAAAAACTCTAGAATTAAGCTTGTTTCTTAAAGGGCACCTAAACGATGCAGAAGAAGGAAGCTCAGACATTAATAAAAAATAATTGGAGCAGTTAATTAAATTAGTTCGGTTTATTACGAAATTTCAGGCAGGCTATCGATCATTATGAAAGACCTCCTAGAACTCAACAATATAAAATTAGGAAAATATTTCTCCAAAGACAATCCGTTTTTATACGCATTGCTTTTTTATTAAAAATGTCCGAAAGTGGTAATCAATTGCGTTAATTTTTTTGGGATATTTTTAGTAAGTTTTGCTTATTTCTTTTGCTATTTAATTCGACTATCTTTTTTAATAATTGAGGAACTCTTTTATGAATCATTCGAAAGAAGTTAGAAAAACTGATCAATCTAATCCTATAGACGAATATTTTCAATGTCTCTCATATTGCGATATTCACCCAAAAGGTATAGATAATGACTGTGAAGTCATTTGTATGGAAAGACATTTAAAAGCTAACTATTGGTAATTTTATAAATTTCTAATTTTACTTAAACCCCTTAGAAAAAAGGTTTGTACGAACTTTAAATTTCCATACATTTACAACACCTTTTGCATTAACTGCTGCAAGAGCACAATCGTCAGGTCTCCAAGATATTGCCCCTACTAAATCTCCCGCGAATGCAGCCCCAACAGGGTCTCCATTGCCGTCTTTTTTTAGAAAACTTGCGACAACAGAACCATCTCTAGATCCAGAGGCAACAAGCATACCTTTATTTGAAAAGGCAAGACTCGAAATGGGTTCTGCATGATGACATAGCTCTCCTGGCATAGTCCCCTCTGGACCATTCCCTATGAAGCTCCATACTGTAATTCTTTCACTGCCACTAGTTGCTAGTAATTTTCCACTGTCATCAAAAGAAAGGTGACTTGGTTTTCCAGGATACCCTGTCATTTCAGCATCCATTCCGGTTGATCTTCTCCAAAAATGAACTGAATTATCTTGACTACCGCAGGCAACTATATCACCATCAGGACTTAATTCCATAGATACCAATGATCCTTGCCACTCGAGTTTTTGATTCGTTTTATTATTAAGTATGTCAAAGAATGTTACTCTTCCGTAACAAGCAGTTGCTAGCTCATTTTTATTTGACCATGTAATTGCACTTACTGTGCTTGGATGGTCTTCTGAGATCCATTTCTCTTCACCAATTTCATTAAAAACATATACTTTTTTTGAGGAAGCTATCGCTAGAAACAATCCGTCATTAGACCACTTGAGGTGTTCTACCCAACCTTTGCCAAGGTCAAGAGTTTTAATAACTTTACCTTCATGGCAATTACAAATTTGAACATTTCCATCCTGACCTGATGTTGCAAAAATTTCACCCTCTGGATGAATTGCCATTGCTAGTAGACCACCAGAGTGAGTATTTTCTTTTTCCCAAATAATTTTTCCAGTATCTCCTTCGAATGCAAAAAGACCTCCTGCCACGTCACCAACAATAAATTGTTTACCTTTAAGAGCCCAACCACATGCTATGGCGTAATCGTTAACTTCAGCTGTCCATCCTTCATGGAACATGCCTCTTGGGCTAAATGGTTCTATATCAGGCATTTATCAAAGCCTTCTTGCATCTCTTTTTCATTTAGATTTCTACCGATAAAAACAAGTTGATTTCTACGAGGTTCGTTACCCCATTCTTCGTCAGGTTGTGCAGTAAATAACATGTGAACTCCTTGGAAAACTATTCTCCTTGGATTCCCTGCATAACTTATGAAACCTTTAGTTCTGAATATATCCACTCCTTTTTCTGAGAGAAGCCTTCCCATCCAGGTATTAAGTTTTTCTGGGTCAACATCACCAAAACGCTCTATAGCAATTGAGCCAACTTCATCATCATGTTCATGCTCTGCTTGCCAGAACCTTTCAGTATTAAATGGAATCTCTTTATTTTCGTCACTTTTAATGACTTTCATATTGAATTCTTCAGCAGTGTGTTGTGTAAATAAACCTATTTTTGTAGGTATTTCTATATTCAGGATGAAGGATTTATTTCCTTTATCCTCCAATTTGAGATTTATATGATCTCCATATGGGATAGTATTTCCAGGTTCTAAAGTATTAGCTTTTTCTGCATAAAGTCTTACGGATGATTCAGCACCATCTTTAAGTTCTTCCTCACTCTCACCTTGGTTAACAAGAGCTACTAGGGACATTTCTGGATCTGGTCCTTCTTCTAGCATTAATTCATATTTGCCTGCATCAAGATCGTAAACACCTGTCCATTCAAAAGGGTATTCTGGTTCAAGGAATGTTGGCCTGCGTTTGAGGATCTGATCAAGATCAAATGCACTTAGATTTAAGACTGTTTCAATTGGCACTTTGGCATTCTCGGCTCGAATAATTCGAGTCATTCGGTTCATATCTCTCAATCTTGATTCAAGGGTATCTAGTGCATCATCAGAGACTAAATCCGTTTTGTTAAGGACAAGAACATCCGCAAATGCCACTTGTTCTGAACTTTCATCGCTCCTGCCTAACTGCTGATCAATATGTGCAGCATCAACTAAAGTCACAATTCCATCAAGAGTAAATTCAGAACTAATTTCTTCATCCATGAAAAATGTCTGTGCAACTGGCCCAGGATCTGCTAATCCTGTCGTTTCTACTAAAACATAGTCAAACTTATCTCTCCTTTTCATAAGGTTACCAAGGACTCTTATTAAATCGCCGCGAACAGTACAACAAATGCACCCATTTGACATCTCAAATACTTCTTCATCGGCATTAATTACGAGTCCTTGATCTATACCTACTTCACCGTATTCATTCTCAATTACGGCTATTCTTTTCCCGTGTTCTTCACTTAATATCCTATTAAGCAAAGTAGTCTTCCCTGAACCTAAAAATCCAGTGAGGATAGTTACTGGAACTTTATCTTTGATACTCATTTACAGATTTTTACTAAATAAACAATAGTTTAATAATAGTAATAATAAGAAATGAAAACCGTTTTTATTAGAAAAATTTAATCTGAAAGTTTGTACCATTCAGACTCAAGATTGGAGCCAGATTCTTTATCACAGCTTCCACCTAATGAATCAACAATAGTACAAGTGTTGTGAACTGCAACGCTTATAGTGTTTCCTTTCATCATTAAACCATCAACGAATATTTGATTAGAAGCTAAAGGTACAGAACTTTGCCTACTTAAGTTTTTTAATAGCTTAGACGCTGGTATTTGTTCTGGAAATATTGCCTTAACATTTTCTTCCTTTAGCATATTCAAAGTTGAACTAATGTTTTCAGGTCTTAAGCTTGATGAATCGCCAAGGAAGTCTAGTAAGCTAACTGTCTCAAATCCGTATGCAGCACCATAATAATCCATAGCTTTGTGTTTTGAGACAAGCACCCTGTCTTGCTCAGGTATTGTAGAAACCTGGGCAACAATCCATCCATTTAGACTGCTGAGTAAAGATTCAGTTGAATCAATTCTTTCATTGATGGATTTTCTATCTTTTCTGTTAAAAATAGAGATATCCTTTTTTAAGTTTTTTGAGATTACTTTACTCATTTTTATAATGTTGGCTGGATCATGCCATACATGAGGGTCTAAACTTCCATGTCCATGATGATGATGGTGGTGATGCCCATCTCCCTCATCTGGAACTTGCGCGATAGGCTCTACATCATTGTTGGATACATCCTTAAAGAAGTGTTCATCTGCTTCAAATTCAAAAGGCATATGCTCTGTAAAGAATGTATATTTACCACTTTTTTTGATTTCTACATTAAATACTGTACTTTCTTTACCTTGATCAAAATTAAGTGATATTGCTTTTGAACTTGCTAATAAAACATCATTATCACCTTTGTAGATAGAATCATCAGATTCTAAAAGTTCCTTTGCAAGTTCTTCAGATTCTTCAATATCGCCAGATTTGAGGATAACCATTTTCATAGCAGGATCTGCATATTCACCATCGACTTTTGCAAATGACCATTTATATGATCCTTTCTCAAGATCAAAAGTTCCTGCCCATTCAAAGCCTTCTGCGCCATGTTCACTATGGCCTCCCATATCAGGTTCTTGAGCGACTGGTTCGATATCATTTTTAGCTAGATCTTTGAAGAAGTGTTCATCTGCTTCAAATTCAAAAGGCATATGTTCTGTAAAGAAAGCATACTTACCATCTTTTTTGATTTCTACATTAAATTCCGTGATATCTTTCTTTTGATCAAAATTTAAAACGAAGGCTTTGTCACTTGCAGAAAGAATACCATTATTGCTTTTTTCAATATTTTGATCAGATCCTAATAGCTCTTCTGCTAATTCTTCAGATAATTCAATGTCATCTGATTCAAGAATGACCATTTTCATGGCAGGGTCTGCATATTCCCCATCAACCTTCGCAAATGACCATTTATAATTTCCTGCTGAAAGTTCGAAGAGACCAGCCCATTCAAAAGCTCCTCCCTCTTCACTAGAAGGATTCTCAACTTCGATGGCACTTACACCAACCACAACAGTATTTGACTTATCTTCCCAGTTTTTCATAGTGGGAGTCATTTCTTTACCTAGAGTGAAAACTTTGTCTGCGCTATTTAGTAATTGAGCTTGCCTTGGATTTATCTTTAGGTCATGAACATCCTGTTTTCTATCTACTAAGCATGTAACTTCATCGGAAGTTAATGCAATTGATTTAACTAAATCGCAAACTAGTGGTTCTACTGCTACGTATGACTTTCCTTTAGCCATAATATCCTGCCCAAAACCAGAAAATATAATCGTTCCAGCGATCACGGAATTTTTAATAATTGACTTACTTGAACTTGTTTTATTTGTTAAAAGTCTTTTAAAAATTGACATAAAAAAATTTTTGATACCTAAAAAATGATAATCATTTTCATTTTTAATGACAACCGAAAGTATCTAATGTTATGGAATTAATACGAAGCTCGTATTATTGGTAAGCTTATTAAGTGACTTTTTAAAATTTTGATTAATGGCTACTTTAGTCGCTGAAAATTTAACCTATTCATACACTAAAAAAAGTAAGCCAGCTTTAAATAAGGTATCGGTTGAGATTAAACCTGGAACTCTAACAGCGCTAGTTGGTCCAAACGGCGCTGGTAAATCTACTCTATTAAAAATATTGCAAGGACAGAATGCCCCAGATAAAGGAGAAATAAAAATTGATGGTGAGAATTTAAATAGATCTAGATCACTTATCTCTCTTATGCCACAAAGGAGTTCCATGAATTGGAAGTTTCCAATTACAGTAGAAAAATTGGTTTCTCTCGGGCAAATAAAGTATTCAAAATCTAAAAGTAATACTCCTTTTCAAATCAAAGCTCTTCTCGCAAATCCTAATGCCTGGATTAATAAATGTTGTGAATTAGAGGCCACTATGCAAAGAGTAGGCATTGCAAATTTGGCTAATAGAAGACTCGATTCTCTTTCAGGAGGACAACAGCAAAGAGCTCTTTTGGCAAAGACTCTTATGTCCCCTGCAAAAATCTTTCTTCTTGATGAACCATGTGCTGCTCTGGATCCTCCAGCAAAAGAGGATTTCCTAAAAATTGTACGTCAACTTGCGGATGTAGGTCTTTCTTTGGTTGTAAGTAGCCATGATTGGGGAGAGTCACTAAATAAATACGATCAAGTAATAGTTCTTGATAAAACTGTTTTAGCAGTTGGTAGCCCTGATTCAATAAAAGATAAATTAAACGATATCAACATAAGCGCTCTAAATGAAAATAATTTTCTTAATTAGAAAATGTTCTTCTTTAACTTTGAGCTTGGTAACAGTTTTGGCAAAGACCAAAATATTCGAGTGTATGAAACAAAAGTTGAAACTTTTTGGGATTTTTTTTAGGAGTATGAATATCTTTAACAGGACAACCTTCCATTTTCGAAGTCTCTCCACATTGAACGCAGGTCAAATGATGAATATCTCTATCAACAGGAGTATAAAGAACTTCTCCATTTGGGAGATGTCTAGAACGAATTAAGCCATGTTTTATCAAGATTTGCAGATTTCTATAAACAGTTGTCAAACCCATAGATTTACCCTTAGCCATCAGCTGCCTATGCAACTCTTGTCCGCTCAATTCATCATCACAATTATTGAGTTCTTCAAGAAGTTGTTCTTGTCTTTTGGTAATGTCAGACTTAGTTACCATTGTTTTCGAGATCTTTTTTTGGCCCGTATTTCTGATCATACCGAATCATTCGAATAATGTCTTTTATAAATAACAACTGGTGGCTTGTTCCTTTAATAATAACTATATTTTCAGGGATCTTATGTCCAGCAATGGGAACTGTATTAATTACTCATAAGAGATTATTACAAGTTAATTTAATCTCTCATTGTGTTTTGCCTGGACTTGCTCTCGCATTAGCGCTTGGAATTCACCCCTCAATTGGTGGTGTTATAAGTGGTCTTCTGGGCTCAGTAATTGCGGAAAGTTTAACTAATAGAAAAAGTGAAAATTATGAAGCAGTTATGAATACAATTCTTGCTGGAATGCTTGGGTTTGGAGTCCTTATTATTCCTCTCCTCGGAATAAGGATTGATTTGGAGGCAGTATTATTTGGAGATTTGTTGACAGCAAATTTTGGAGATTTACTTAGAACAATAATTGCATTTTTAGTATTTATAACTTTAATGACTTTTGGATATGAAAAGGTTGTTTATGTTGGATTAGATCCAGAAGGTGCATCCGCAAGTGGTATAAACGTTTCTTTATTAAATCTTGCTTTGAGTTTTACAACGGCATTAGTAATTGTTAGTTCAATGTCAGCAGTGGGAGTAATTCTTGTAATTGCTCTTCTTTCTACTCCAACTTTGTTAGGGCTAAATAAGGCTCATAGTCTAAGAATTGCAATGATGAGGTCTTCATTTTTTGGATTATGCATCTCACTTCTGGGATTTATTCTCTCTATAGTCTTTAATCTTTCGCCTGGGCCTGCAATTAGTGTTATTTGTGTTGCATCTCTTTTGATTCCTAAGATTCGCAAATAGTTAAATTTTAAATGTCCAATCAGAGTTTAATGCTTGAGCTTCTGGATTGTTTTTTAAAGCTACTTCCATAGCCTCTTTTTTATTATTAGCTATAACAACTTCATCAAATTCCTTTCCATTTTTTTTGAGACTTACTTTGAAACGCATAAAAATTTTTTAATTAATCAAAAGCTAACCATTAAGCAACTAAATTAAAATACTTTTAAAAGTTAATTGATGAAATAGAAACTTTAGTTATTTTGAAGTTTTTCTACTACAGATTCTTTCTCAATTTTAGCTACATCCTTTAATCCATTAGCATCAAACCAAGGAGCATTTTCCCAATTAAATCCCTCACCGAATGTATTATCAGGAGCAGCTACGTACCAGTGACATGATGAATCGGGAACATCTACAGCACATTTTGACCAGTCAGCTTCCCACTGTGGAACTTGTACCCACATCACTGAGGCTAATAAAAAAGAAAAAATAAAATTCATAATTATCGGTTAGCAAAATTTTGAAAGATTTTTTTCACATTCTTTCTTTCTTTTCTTCCAGTAATTCTCAAGTATTTGATATTTATGCTTATTTTTGAATTGACTTAAATGAATATTATTCTGATTAAGAACTGAAGTATTTTGGATTTTCATTACTCAAGCTGTCTGTGTAGAACATGTTTAAGACACTTTATAGATTTTTTGAAGTGAATTTATACTTAATTTTTGTCTTAATTTTGTGTAGGTAAGTATTTTTCTGGATTATTTTCAATATAAGCAAGCGAATATCTGACAACACCCACTATTACTGAAAAAAGAGCAATTGCCGATATAATAAAAATGATTTTTTTGTAAATGCTTTTCATGAATTTTTTATCTTTTTGATTATTTTTCTTATCAACGCCAAATTTTTCTGAAAGATTTAAATAATTAGTAATTTATACTGTAGCCTTTTAAATTACCGGCGGAGTAAATTAAATATATCAGAAACTCCTCACACACTTTTTTCTGATAACTTTAAAAGTACTCGACCTCTATGTTTGAGTACTTTTTGTGTTTTTTGCTATGTGACAGTTAAGATAGAGGTCCATTAAGCATTACATATTTAAAATTTAGGTGTGATATTAAATTTGTGTGTAGGAGGAATTGATTTATTTCGGTGGAAACAAGGAAACACCTGTTTTAAGTCAATTTTTAAAAGATCCCTCTTTGAGGGATCTTTTTTATGTTTATTTGAATTACACATTAAATTCTGAATATAAAAACATATATGCTTTCTTCCAAAATAATTAGGTCTTCATTACAAATTAGTAATCTAATTCGTTAGATTAAGAGTCGTTAAATTCTTTTGTTAATGCAAATACTTTTTTTAGCAATTTTATTTTTTTCAAGCTTTTTATTCCCTTCTTCATCATTTGCCTCACATATAGAACTAAAACCTTGTGTAGAGATTGCTCATTGTGTACTAGAAGAATGGGAGGTAAACAATATTGAGAAACCTTTTGAAGAGATAAAAACATTTATTGAAAACACTCCAAGAACTGAGATTGTAGAAATTGATGGCGATTATCTTCATGCTGAGGCAACCAGTAAATGGATGAAGTATGTAGACGACTTAGAAGTATCCTTTCTACCTGAATCAAATATGTTATCAATAAGATCAGAATCAAGAGTTGGAGAAAGTGATTTGGGAGTGAATCAAAAAAGAGTTGATTTACTAAAATCGAAACTGTTTTAAGATAAAAAGTAAAATAAATAATATGATTTTATTGTTTTTTGTATAACTTTTTTCATTTTAAAAAAAAAATAGCAGATAAAAAAGTGATAATTGTCATCATGCCTTGATATTGGCAAATTTATTAGATTTTCTCTGAAAAGATGATCATAAATTTTATATATTTATTGTTATCTAGTTTTGTTTTTTTCTGGTTTTATATAAACATTAAAAAAAATGGACTTAAATGGATAATCAAAGGTCTTTTCCAAATTGGAATTTTGGTATTATTCATTGGAGGGTTTTTCAAAATATTTTTCACCTTACCCCCTAATTTATTTATAAAAATATTTTTTCTTATTATTTATACATGGTGCACTGTTGGAATAAATGTAAATTTCATGATCCCTTTGATTAGTTTGATTGACCAAAAAATAGTGAAAAAATAAAACTAATATAGGCCTTAATTTTCAGTACAAAAATAAATTTATTTCCTTAATCTGCAATATTAAAATTTATAAGATTTATTTTTTTTCTTTTGAAAGACTTTTTCTTGTATTCCTAGTCTTTAATGCCAAGTCTGTCATTACATATATTCCAAAAAAAAGAATGACTATTCCAATAAAGTATTTCATTATTTTTTATGTAATTACTATGTTTGAAATTTATTTATTATGCCAACAAATTTTAATATCTATTTCTTG